>NZ_JBXGGF010000010.1:0-16828 GCF_056854695.1 Mesomycoplasma sp. | reverse complement strand
CGAATTGTTCAAACCTTTTGTAATGAAAGAATTAGTTGCACGCGATACCGCCAGCAACATCAAAAATGCTAAACGTAAAATTGATCGTCAAGATGACGCTATTTGGCCAGTTTTAGAAGAAGTTATCCGTGAACATCCAGTTCTATTGAACCGCGCACCTACTTTACACAGACTAGGGATTCAAGCATTTGAACCTGTTCTAGTTGAAGGTAAAGCAATCCGTCTTCACCCATTAGTTTGTGAAGCGTATAATGCCGATTTCGATGGTGACCAAATGGCTGTTCACGTACCAATTTCACCTGAAGCTGTTCGCGAAACTAAAGAATTAATGTTTGCTAACAAAAATATTTTAGGTCCAAAAGATGGTGAACCAATCGTTAACCCTAGCCAGGACATGATTTTGGGGCTTTATTACTTAACCCAAGAAAAAGAAGGTGCTAAAGGTGAAGGAAGATTTTTTGGAACTATTGATGAATTAGTTAAGGCATATGAATTTGGCAATGTTGAACTACATGCTAGAGTCGCACTCCCATTTGTTGAAGTCAAACCAACTATTGGCCAAAATAATCCAGGTCATATAATTTCAACAGTTGGAAAATTTATTTTAAACAATATTTTTCCTGAAAACTTCCCATTTATTTTTGATGATAAAGTTGATGAACTATTTTTTAATTATCAAGATCAAATTAGAAAATACGTTTGCCCATATGGAACTAATTTTGTTGAAAAAATTAAAAACACACCAATCAATAATGCATTATCTAAAAAGCATATTGCTAAAATTGTGCGTCAAATTTTCGATACTTATGATGGGCTTTTAGCTAAAGAAGATATTGCAAATGTTATCAATCAATTAGATTTTGAAAACTATCAAAATAGTATTTTAGCTTATGAAAAACTACGTGATTATAAAGGAGATAAACTTCCTATTTCACACATTTCTAAATTAGCTGAATTTACAATTTATGAATTTGACCAACTTTTCCGTCGCCATAAACAAGCTGGAGGATCAGCTGTAAAAGTTATTGAAGAATATGAAAAAGTTTGACTTTTAGAACGTATTTGATTTAAATATAGTAATATGGTTTCATCAATGATGGATCAAATTAAAGATTTAGGATTCCATTATTCAACTATTTCAGGAACTTCCATTGCAATTAGTGATATTAAAATGGCTCCTAAAAAACAAGAGTTTATTCAAGAAGGTGATGAATACATCAATAAATTAAATGAATTCTTTAGTCAAGGGCTAATTACAGATGATGAAAAATATACTCTTTCCATTCAAAAATGAGAAAAAGTTAAAAATAAAATTCAAGATAACCTTAATGATTCGGTTGCAAATGACAACCAAAACTCAGTGGTTATGATGATGAAATCAGGTGCACGTGGAAATATTTCAAACTTTGTGCAACTAGCGGGAATGCGTGGATTGATGGCTAATAACGTTAAAGCTCTTAAAGTTGATGCTGAAAATGAAAGGGTTGTGCGTAATACTGTTGAAGTTCCAGTTAAATCTTCTTTCCTTGAAGGTCTAACATCTTTTGAATTTTATTCTTCAACTCACGGTGCTCGTAAAGGACTTACCGATACTGCGCTTAACACTGCAAAATCAGGATATTTAACTCGTCGTTTAGTAGATGTGGCTCAAAATATTGTTGTTACAGCTGAAGATTGTTTTTCAGATTTTGGTTTCATTGTTAAAGATATTGTTGATACAAAAACCAATCAAGTTATTGTTCCTTTAGTTGAACGTATCGAAGGTCGTTTCTTAAATAAAGATGTTGTGGATGCAGAAGGTCAAATCATTGCTTTTGCAGGTCAAATGGTTAATTTACAGATTGCTAAAACAATTGTGGCAGCAGGAATTAAAAAAGTTGAAATCCGTTCCATTTTATCTTGTCACATTAAAAATAGTGTATGTAAAAAATGTTATGGAAAAGATCTTGCAACTAATAGATTGGTTTCAATCGGAGAAGCTGTTGGAATTATTGCAGCACAATCAATTGGTGAACCAGGTACTCAGTTAACTATGCGTACATTCCACACTGGAGGGGTTGCCAACGTTGAAGATATTACTGGTGGATTCACTCGTTTAATCGAACTTATCGACTCACACGAACACCCTTGAGGGCGTCCAGCAAAAATTTCTCCTGTTTACGGATACATTAGCAAAATTGTTGAACAACCAAGTCGTGAAGGTAATGTTTCAAAAGGTTATTTAATTCACATTGAACACAAAGATTCTGAAGGTAATGTTGTGGAACAAATTGTTCGTGTTGATGAAACCCAAAAACTTCGTGTTCAAGAAGGTGATAATGTTATTCCAGGTCAAAAACTTGTTGAAGGACCTATTATTCTTAAAGAATTACTTGCAGTTTCAGATGCTAGAACACTTCAAAATTACTTACTAAAAGAAATTCAACGTATTTACCGTATGCAAGGGATTACAATTTCTGATAAATACATTGAAATCATTATTAGACAAATGCTTTCAAAAATTCAAATTATTGAAAATGGTGATTCAGACTTCTTTATTGGTTCAATTGTTGATATTAGTGATTACAAAGAAGTTAATGGTAAATTGATTTCTGAAGGTAAAAAACCTGCTTTTGGAAACATTATTATTAAAGGAGCAAAACAAATTCCATTGCTTTCTAACTCATTCTTAGCAGCGGCTAGTTATCAAGAAACTTCAAAAATTCTTGTTCACTCTGTAATTTCTTCCCAAGTTGACCGTCTTGAAGGCCTTAAAGAAAATATTATTGTTGGACACAAAATCCCTGCAGGAACCAACTCTAAATACGAACACAAATCAAAATTTGATATCCGTGATCCATTTAGTTTCTTCAAATCTAATAATTAATGCTTAATTATCAAAAATCAGAATCATTTGAATGTTCAAACTCAAATGATTATGAAAAAATAATTTCAAAAATAATTGCACTGAAAGTGCAATTTATTTATTTAATAGGGGATTACGGAGTAGGAAAAACATTTTTTGTTAAGCAATTGGGTAAGTTTTTAGGAATAAAAGATAATATAACTTCGCCATCATTTAATTTTTGCTTTGTTTATAACAAATTAGTCCATATTGACCTTGATAATTTCAAAGGCGACTTATCAGAATTTTATGACTATTTTGAAGACAAATTAGTAGTAATTGAATGAGCTAACAAGCTTGATAATTTTGAAGCTAATTCTGTTAGTCTTCAAATTAATTTTATTGATGAAAATAAACGAAAAATTGAACTTTTTTACAATTAAGTTGATATTTCATTTTTTTATTAATAAATTTAAAAACAAAATTGATATTTTTGTTTTTAAATTCTACTGTTTTTTATTTTAGTAATACAATATATTTATAATTATTATGAAATTTTTTATTGACACTACAAGTGATTTTATAGCCTTAGCGCTTTTTAATGAAAACTATGTTTTAATTGACTATTTTTTAGAAAAAATAGTTCAAAAAGCAGATGTTTTACCAATAAAAATCAATGAGTTTTTAACTAAGAATAATTTAAGCATTCAACAAATCAATGAGTTTTATTTAAATTTAGGACCTGGAAAATTTACAGGATGCCGAATTGGTCTTATTTTTGTTCGAACTATTTGTCAACTTTCTGAAGCTAAACTTTTTACAACTAATTCTTTTTCAATAATATCTTTTTCATCTAAAGGGAAAAAATATTACACAATAAAAAATTCTAATAATTCTAGTTTTGGTGTTTGAGCTCAACAAGGAATTCTTGTTTCAGAAATGGAAATTATTAATGAAAACATAGAAAATAATAGTCCATTTGACTATATTTATTTATTTAAAAATTTTAAAGAAGCACAAACCCTTTTTAAGGAAGAAAAAAATTTACTTCAAGTTGAAGCACTTTATTTAAAAGATCCAAAAATTAACTAGTTTATATAAATTAAAATAAAAGGCACTTAATTTAAGTGCCTTTTTGATTTTATTCAGCAACTCACTATTTCTTTTTTCTTCATAATTGATAATTTCTGAAACTCTAGAATATGTGATTATGCAAACAACTATTCAATAAAAAAAACGAAATAATAAATATAAAAATAATTAATGCGCCAATAATAGATAGAATAAATACAAGTTGTAAATTTGTGTAAGTATTGCTAAATTTATCATTTTGAATTACAAAAAAACAGTAAGACTTAAAATTAATAAAAATAAAAGTATTACAAAAATAACAAAGCCGAAAAGTCTTTCAGATTCAGATCTAAAAGCACCAGCTAGTAAACCAGCAGATAAAATTGGAAAAAAAATTCATAAAATTAAAATAATTAGAGAAAGTTTTTTTAAAAAATATAATTTTTCTAAATTCATAAAACCTTTTTTCTTTTTATTATAGTTATGTATTATATATAATTAAAAAAAGCAAAGAGTTTTATTTTGAAAAATAAAAAAAGCACTTAATTAAGTGCTTTTTTATAATATCTTTTTAAAATTCTTCTTGAGCTTTAAAATTGCTAATCATTTTGGAAAGTCTAGAATAAGAAAAACCTACAATCACAATTAAGTAAATAAAGGTGAAACCACTAAATAATGGAAATAAAAATGTTCCCACTAATCAAAGAATAAATAAATTATTTAATTTGTCTTTGTAAGTTTGGTCATGTCTATGAATTTCTACAATAACTATAATAAGGAGTACAAATAATATGAAATTAATAGTTAAAAAAGTTAATAATGGTATTAGTAGTGTTAATAAAAAGCAGAAGCAGTAGGGAAATGTAGACCATAAATGCTTGCTCCTGAAAAAATACTTGCTGTTAACACAATAAATGATATTGTGGTTACAAAAGAAATTACTTGTAATATTAAGATAGCTAATACAAGTTTTTTTAAAAAATATAAACTACGCAAAGACTTTAAATTATTCAAACTAATCATAAAACCTCCTTTCTGCTTTTTTTATATATATAATAAAAAAAGCAAAGAAGTTGGTCAAAAAAGATTGATATGATTAAAAATAAATATAAAAGAAGTAGAAATATTTGTTTATAAAATATAAAAAAAGCACCAATAGGTGCTTTTTATTCATTATCTTCATCAATAGGTTTTATTATTTATTCCAATATAAAGGATTAAACTAGACATTCTAGGCCTAGCAATAAAACCAAATACAAATCAGTAAATAAAACCTATAGGAGGTAAAAATGAGAAAATTATTCCAATTATACTTTTAGAATATAAAAATTCTATGTTTTCTCTAAGCATAATATTTTACTTGCCATACTTCTTATAAAAATTAATATTGTATGCAAATGAAATATACAATATAATAAATAAAAACATAAAAAACGAACTTGTTCCAACAAGAAATCATATATAGTTTTCATTTGAGCTGCCCACATTTAACAAAATTATTAATATTATTGTTTATATTGTGGCTGGAAAAGCATCTTACAAAATAGTATTATTAATTTATAGAGATAAGAAATTATAATGTTTCATTTTAAGTCTTATTAAAAGGTAAGTAAAAAGTGGGACTTTTTTATAAATTATGTTTATATTTTTTTCTTGTCAATAAACAAAAAAAACCAAATTAATACTTTTATTTTTAGAAATACAATATTATTCTCTAACTCTCTAAAATTATAGTTTTTTATAACTAATTATTTTTTAATAATAGAGATTTTTGATCAAAAAAAAAAAAAAAACACTTAATTCAGTGCTTTTTAAATTTTATTTTTCTAATAATTAAAACCTTGATTAATAATGATGGTTATAATTATCATAACTTTCGTTTGGTTCATCAGGATTAGATTTTTTAGACATATATGCTTGTGATATTAATGTAGATAATTTGGAAATTGCAATAAAACTAAATATAAAATTTTTTTTTTAAAAAAAAGAAAAAAAATATAAAAAATGCTTTTTTGTATTTTTTCTAGTAATAATTATTTAAAAAAATATAAAAACCATATGACTTTTGAACTTAAATTTTTTTAAAACTTATATAAATATTTTTGTTTTCAAATTTTTTAATTTTTTTTATTTCAAAAATATGGTCCACTTCTTTATTTTCATCAAAAACTTTTGGCCCTTTTATAAAGGCTAGATGACTATTTTTAAAATTAGTTGTAATATCTAAAAGTGTTGAAAGTGAACCCACAGCTCTAGCTGTGATTACATCGAAACTACCTTTATTTTGCTGCACTTTTGAACAAAAAACTTGAAAATTTAAATTTAAATTTTTAGCAACTTGATTTAAAAATTCACATCTTTTTTTGCGAGGTTCTGCGATTGTTAGTTGAACTTCGGGTTTTCAAATTAAGTAAGGAATTGAAGGAAACCCTGCTCCAGCTCCAATATCTAATAATTTAAAATTATTTTGTTTTAAATTGTTGGCTATAAAATCTAAACAAACTAAAGATTCATAAATACCTTCTTCTCAAAGTTTGTCTCCTGAAAAACCAGTTAAGTTGTATTCTTTATTGTGATGTTCAATTAAATTAACATATTTTTGTAATTTTTCAAAGGTTTCTTGGTCAACAAGCTTTAATGTTTTATTTTGATAATTCATCATTAACTAACTTATATTGATGTGTCATTTCTTCATAAATTGAACTGATAGAAGTTGAATGAATGCAAGCTAAAATCACTTTTGATAAGAAAGTATCTAGTGAAGTAATGAAGATTTTTTTAAATTTTTCAAGCAAAAATTCATTATCAATTGAATCAGTAACAATAACCTTGTCAATGCTAGTGTTTTCTTCAAATTTTTCAAAACCTCTAGAAAACACACCATGTGTCGCAGCAACAACAACAGATTTTGCACCTTTAGATTTAACAACATCTGCTGCTTTTAAAATAGTTCCACCTGTATCAATGATATCATCAAGGAGAATACAATCCTTACCATCAACTTCACCAATTAAACCAAAAACATCAATTTGGTTAACACCAATTCTTCGTTTATCAATTACAGCAACTGGAGTATTTTTACCAAGTATTTCAGCCAAAATTCTAGCTCTAACAGTTCCTCCATGATCTGGAGAAACTACTACATAGTTTTTAGATTTTCCAACTAATTCTTGAGCTAAAATAAATTGACCATGAAGTTCATCGACTGAAACATTGAAAAATCCTTGAATACTTGGGTTGTGAATGTCAACAAGAACAACTTTTGTAACACCACTAGTTTCTAACAAGTTAGCAATCAATCTAGCAGTTATTGGTTGTCGACCAGAAGATTTTCGATCTTGACGTGCATAACCATAATAAGAAAGTATAATTATAATATCTTTGGCATATCCACGTTTTAAGGAATCTATAAAAATTAATAATTCCATAATATTATCATTAACAGGTTTTGCTGTGCTCGCAACAACAAAAACTGTTGAATTGCGAATAGTTTCACGTGATTTTAACATCACTTCACCATCAGCGAAAACTGTTCTTTCAATTTCAGAAAGAGGTATTTGTATTTTTTCTGAAATTCTTTGAGCTAATTTTTTGGAATTTTCCATTCCAAAAAGAACGAATTTATTTTTTGTTTCTAATATCATATTACCTTGCAAATTTTAAACAAAAACATTTTAAAACTATAATTTTATACTAAAATAAAACATATGAATTGAGAATTTAGTACTTTAAAACCTCGACACCTTAAATCTTTACAGGCAGTTTCTTCTAAATTTACTAAAAAAGTTGATTTTGTTAGTTCGAGAAATACTCCTTTAACAACTAATTTAAACATAAATAAAAATAATAATTTTTTCGAACTCATTATTAGTGAGCAAGAAAGCACAAGCAAAACTATTGCTGCTTTTTTTACTATTGAGAAATTAGATGAAATATTTTTGTTGGATCTTATTTTTTTAAACGAAAATCTAGAATCAACTTGGCAAGAAATAATTATTGAAAGAACCTATGATTTTATAGTGGAAAAATTTAAATTAAATGAATTCATACTTGAAATTATTGGATTTACAAGTTTGACAAACTTGCCTTTTGAAAATTGATGAAAAATTGATAAAAATACTTATAAAATTATCGTAAAACCCTATAAATTTATAGACATTCATAGTCATCCTTTTGTAGAATATTATGGTGATTCTGTAAAAGAAGTGGAAAATTGCTTTAAGAATTCTATAGATAAAATGGTTATTGTTGGCACATCCTGAGAAGATATACAAGAAGTTACAGAATTATCGAAAAAATGAAAAAATACTTATAACATAATAGGCATTCATCCAAGTAACATTCGAAAAGATGAAGATTATTCCAAATTGGAAAGATTTATTAATGAAAAAACAATTGGTATAGGAGAAATTGGTCTTGATACTTATCATCAAACCAATTTAGATCTAACACTTCAAATTAGCGCTATGGACAAACAAATTGAAATTGCTAAAAAACACAATTTGGTTGTAATGTTCCATATTAGAGATGAAAATGTATTTAAAACAATAAATTTAGAATTAACCTGAAATAGAATTCAAGAAAATCCTAATATTAATTTTATTTTTCATAATTATTCAGCGCCGATTAATATACTTGAAAAATTTAAAGATTTACCTAATATTTATTTTTCTTTTTCAGGTGTTGCAACTTTTAAAAATAGTTATGATATTCGACAAGCCATTGAACAATTACCTTTAAATAAAATCTTAATTGAAACAGATGCTCCTTATTTGTCGCCTGAACCTAATAGAGGACTTTGACCCAATTCATCTATAGAAATAAAGCAAGTTTATCAAAAAATTGCTTTTATAAAAGGTATAAGTAAGAAAAATTTAAGTGAAATTATTCAAAATAATTTCAAATTTGTGTTTGGTAACAAAATTAAATAAAATTTATTATTTTCATTAATTTGAAACAGACTTTTAAGTAAAAATAATTTTTTAAAGTCTAATCATCAGGAATTAAAATTATCTTTTTTATCATAATATAGTTAAAAAATATAATAATAGAAAAAGTTTGAAAAATGAAAAAAAATTAAGAAAATAATTTTAGCAATTACACCAATTTCGAGCACACCAGTAGCAATAGTTGCTTGTGGGCAAAATTACACATTAGTGGTTAAACCAATTAATAAACAAGAAGTAAATAACCAATTAATAATAAACCCATTAGCAACTCCACCAACAAACCAACCAATTAAACCAATAATAGATAATCCAAAAGATAAAAATATTAAAAATTCAGATGAAAAGGAAAAGAACAAACCAGAAAATAAGTTGGATGATTTGCTCAAGAATGAAGTTACAATTGAATTTAAAAACTATTTGTCTGAAGCAAAACAATTGGTAGAAGAAGTATCCCAAAAATATCCACTAAGTAAAATTAATAGCACTACAAATATTGAACAATTAAAAAAATGAACAACTGAACTTGGTGATATCTATCATAAAATAGGTGAATCAAATAGTAAAAGAAGAAAAATATTAGATGAATTAGGAATTGAATCAAAAAGTATTGAAAATAAAGACACAAAAGCAAAGGTTGATGAAAAAATCAAACTTTACAAAGAAATAAATAATCAAATTTTTGAATATTGGAGGCAAGTTGCCAAGGTTTGAGATACATCTTCAAAAAAAGTTAGTCAATTAAATAAAATAAATTAAGAAAAAAACAAATATAATTGTAGTTTATACTATATTATTACTAAAATTCAAGGATTTCTAAAATGAAAAAAATTAAAAAATTGGCTTTAACATTAACACCTATAACTATAGTACCTATAGCAATAGTTGCTTGTGGACAAGTCGAAAATAATATAAACAGTAATGATATTGAATCACTCAAAACCAATGCTGCTAAAATCGAAGACACAAAAGCAATCAAAATGGTTGAATATTTTGAACAGGTTAAACAATTAGCAGATGAAATGGCAACCAAATATATAGATGAGCAAAAACCAAATGATCAATATCATAAAATTAATAATTTAAGCAACATTGCAGAACTAGACCAGTTATGAAACGATGTTATTAATAGTCGAAATAAAGCAAAAAATGCTATTCAAAAAATGATTGATATAAAAGAAGAGCTCAACAAGGAATTTGAGGCAATAAAATATCCAAAAGGAAAAAGTGACTTTGGGAAAAAATGAAAACCTTATCTTGATACTATTGATTTAGCACAAAAGAAATTATTAAAAATTAATGAAATTAGAAATACAATAATTGCTAGAATTGAAGTACTAAAGAATATAAATTAAAATAATAGTCAATAGTATTTAATTAGATTACAAAAATATTAAAATACATTTTATATTTTGGATATGTCTATTTTAATTTAAATGAATCGAATTAAAAAAAAGAAAAAAAACAAGACTACAATGAGTCTTGTTTTTTAATACAGTTTTTTGCTTAAACTTCAACTGAAAAGTCTAATGAGTTCTTTTGAGCAGCCAGAACAAAGGCTAAAGCAATATATGTTTTTCAACAACTCAAAAGGTATTGTAGCACATTTTTAGCAAATTTACAAATATTTTGAAACCAAAGAAAATGTTAAGAGAAATTTATTAATTTTATTTATTTTTTATACATATTGTTATCAAAATGTATTTAACTTGTGTGAAATTTTAATTTATGTTTAAAATAATTTTTGTTTTTTTGAAAATTTAAAAATACTTTAAAGCTAAAAAATTTGTAACAAAAAATAGATTAAAATATATTATAATTAAAGTGCTGTGGTAAACACAGTTTAATTATATTATTATAGAAAGGAGAAACATGAGTTTTTCTCTAGCTCAATTTAAATCATTCAAAAACTTGTTTGAATCAAAAAAAAGAAAACTGAATAACTCTGGATCAGGAAAGTGACGTCAAATTTTTTCTAAATTATCCGGAGCTTTCATGCTTCCCATTTCCGTTATGTCCATTGCTGGATTGTTGCTTGGAGTTGGCGCTGCTATAGTAAGTAATTCACATTCAGAGGGTGGAAAAATCTTTGGACAATTAATTCAAAGTTTAGGTGAGCCTATTTTTGCAGCACTTCCTGTTTTATTTGCTATGGCTTTTGTTATAGCTTTTACAGATGAAGCTGGTGTTGCTGTTTTTGCAACATTAATTGGTTACTTAGTTTTTGTTTCTGCACAATCTGCGCTCATTACACCTGAAAAAGGTGGTGGATATAAAATTTTATTCACAGAAGGTGGGAGAAATCCATTAAAACTTTCTAGATTAGTTGGTTCTACACTAGGATTTACTTCACTTCAAACATCAGTGTTTGGGGGTATTGCTGTTGGATTAACAATTCAATGACTATACCGTAGATTTCATACAATTCAATTACCACAAATTATTTCATTTTTTGGTGGTAAACGTTTTGTTTCTATTATAACTATACCAGTAATGTTTGTTTTAGCATTACTATTTTTACTATTTTGACCATGAATTGGGATTGCTCTTAACGCAATAGGTACTGGAATTGGTTCAGTTCCTTATGGTTTTGAATCTCTTATTTTTGGTTACATTGAAAGATCTTTAATTCCTTTTGGTCTTCACCACGTATTTTATGCTCCACTTTGATATTCATCAGTTGGTGGTGATGCTGGTGAATCTATTCAAAAAGGAATAGATGCTCTAAGAGAAGCTAACCCAGGTCTTATTGAAGGTCCTAATACATCAAAAATCCTTGCAGACTATACACTAAATAAAAATAGTTTTCAAGGTGATTCAACCGCTTCATTAAAATTATTACAATATGGTAATTACATTGATTACAAAATTAATGGCAAATTATATGAAATTCCTTTATTTACATTTTTACAAAATAATGGATTTAAAGTAGGTCGCTTTGCAGACGGTAAATTCTCAGGAATGATGTTTGGTTTACCAGCTGCAGCAGCTGCTATGGTAATGGCGGCTCCAAAAGAAAATAGAAAAGTTGCCCTTGGAACTGTTGTACCTGCGGCTGTTACTTCATTTGTAACTGGGGTTACAGAGCCAATCGAATTTACTTTCTTATTCTTATCACCAGCTCTTTTCTGAGGTTTCCACGCAAGTATGATGGCTTTATCATTCTTCTTTGCAAACCTTGCAGGAGTACACATTCCTATGGCATTTAGTGGTGGTGTTCTTGACTTACTATTTTATGGAATTATCCATGTTCAAAAAGGAACTCACTTCTGATGAGTATTAGTAATTGGACTTGGTTATGCTCCAATTTACTACTTATTCTTCTATTGATTCATCAAATACAAAGACTTAGCAACTCCAGGTCGTGGTCAAAACACCCGTCTATTCACTAAAGCTGACTACTTAAATAGAAAAGATGCAGCTAAATTTGGTGAGGTTGATCCACAAGTTTTAGCTATTGTTGAAGCTTATGGTGGAATTCACAATATTACTAATTTCAACAACTGTGCTTCACGTTTACGTTATGATGTTAAAGATGCATCAAAAGTATCTGAAGAAAAATTGAAAGCTGCAGGAGCTATTGCTATTAAGGTGGAAGGGAACAACCACGTACAAGCAATTTTAGGACCAGTAGCAGAGCAATTAAATGCTAAAATTAAATCACAAAGAAACGCTATTATTGAACTTGAACACAGCGGACAAGAAGTGAAAGTGGAAGCTGTTGTAGAAAAAGTAAAAACAGAAACAACAAATAAATCCGAAACACCTAAAATAGAAGTTTTTGCACCTGCTAAAGGTCAGATTATTCAATTAAATGAATTGAATGATGATGTATTTTCACAAAAAATAATGGGTGATGGTTTTGCAGTTAAAGTTGGTAAAACAGGAAGCGTTGATGTTTTTGCACCAATTAGCGGTGTTGTTGAAGTTGTTTTTGATAGTAGTAAGCACGCAATCGGAATTACTAGTGAAGATGGTTCATTAAAAACCCTTATTCACATAGGAATTGATACTGTAAACTTACAAGGCGAAGGTTTTAAAAACTTTGTTCAAGCTGGACAAAAAGTTAAAAAAGGTGAAAAAATTGCAAATGTTGATTTAGACACATTAGTTCGCAATAATATTTCAACTACAGATGTTATTTTTCTTGTATTACCAGAAAGCAAACAAACTACATTCACATTTAGTTCAACTAATTCAGAAAAAGAACCAGGTGATTTAGTAGGTCTTGCAGAATAAAGTCAAGCCTATAATAACTCTTTTAATTTAAAAAACACCTAAAAAAGGTGTTTTTTAAATTAAAATAAAATGTTTAAGTTAAGGTTTTATACCAATAACATCACTAATTGAAAAAATTCCAAACTGTCTACTATCAAAACTTTCAGGTAAATTATCACCCAAAGCATAAAATTGTTCTTTTTTAAGAACGACGTTTAAATTTTCAGTAGGAGAGTCTTTATCAAGAGTTTTAATTCTTTTTCCATTAACAAAAAGTGTGTTATCTTTAATAATCACATGATCTCCCTCGATAGCAATAACCCTTTTTACTAAAATAGTGTTTTGATGTTTAAAAAAAACAATATCATTTTTTTTGATATTTTTTGTAATTCTCACTAAGGTTACTTGCCCAGGTGTTAGTGTTGGTAGCATTGATTGTCCACTAATAGTTGTTATTTTAAATAAACTAAAAAAAATAGAAAAAAATATAACAACAATTCCAACTCCAATTGCTCCTGAAGTAATTGAGAGACTGTTATTTTTTCAAATATTCTTGAACTTAGAAATAATTAATTTTCTCATAAGATTATTTAAATTCTTGTACTAAAATTTTAATATAATAAATATTTTTCAAATTAATTGATTGTTTATTTGAGATAATTTTATACAATTCATTGTTTAATTTGAATACAAATGAGGATAAATTTGGAAGATCTTTTTTAATTTTTAGTGCAGACTCTTGATTTAGTCTATCATTCAAATAAAAAAAGATAGCTTCCAATCAATTATCTTTTAAATTTGTCAAATTAATTTCGGAATTAATAATTTTTAATATTTTAGATTTTAATAAATTTAAATTAATTGGTAAATTCAAACTTTGCCTAAAAAATATGTAAATATATTGGAGTCAAATATCTGAATTATTGTTATTGGGATTCCCTTGACTAAATTTATTTACCACATCATCTGCAATAGATCTAGGTTTATGGCTATTTTCAGAAAAATAAGATAATAATTTTAAAGAAAAAAATAAATCTTGAACATTTTTTATGTCTGCCAACTTAGTTAATAAATAATTTTCCAACCTAATGCCCATTTGTGTTAAATTATTATTAATAATTAAAGCGTTTTTATTTGTACTTATTAAAAAAATAGTATAAAAATATAAATCTTCTACAGTTAATTTAAAATTTTTAAATGCTTGTTCAAACTTAAAGTTAATAGATTTTACTAGTTCTTGTTTATATTTTGAATCATTTTTATTAAGTAAAAAATAAGCTAGGCTAGAATTTTTTATACTTATTGGAGAAATTATTAATTTTGAAGAATTAGGATCAAAAATAATTATTTGTAATTTACTAAAAATTATTTCGGCAATCAATTTTTCGCTATCGCTATCTATTGAATTTTTTAAAATATTAGTTAAAGTCACCAATTCATTTAAATTTAAACTATCATCGTTTATTTGTTCTTCAAATTTTTCTAAAAATTTAGATTTTTTATTTGTTGAAATATTATTAATTAAATTAGTTCAATATTCAAATTGCAATTCATCCAAATTGTACTTATTAGTTTGTTTGTAAAAATTTTGTCAACTTTGATACCAATTTTCTAATTGTTTTCTTTTTTCATCTAAAATTTTTTGAACTTGATTTTGATTTATATATTTTGCAATTTCTAGCAAAAAAGCGCCATTTGATCAACTAGAATTATTAGTGTTTTGAAAAACAAAAGAAAATTTTTTAAATTCTTTTAAAATTTGATTAGAAACATTAAAAAACATTTTTTCAAATTTTTTATTATGTTTTTTTGAAAAATATAACAGTTGCCATAAAAAAGTAATATTTTGCTGACTATCTTGACTTATTTTGAATTCTTGATTTTTGCTATCATAATTTGATAAAAGTTTTTTTTGAATTTCAAATTCATTAAAGTTGATGTTTAATGTTCAAGCGATGTTCAAAAAATAAGGTATATCAAAAAAAGATATACTTGAAACATCAGGTAATTCCTTAATTTGTTTTTTAAATTTTTCTATAATTTTTAAAGAATCATTGCTATTTAGTGTATAAAGAACATCTAAAACTTTACTAAGTTCAGACCAATTGATTTTTTGACCTTTATCAGGCCCAATGAAAGAAAAAAGTTGTTCATTTATTTCAAATTCTACAATTTTGGAGTTAATAATATATTGACTAATTGTTGAATCTGTTTGTATGTCGGGTTTATAAACGAATAATTTGGCACTAGGTTCAATTTTATGTAATTTGCTATTATTTGATTTTAATATTAAAGGAACTGAAATAGATATTGTTGATAAAGATAAACCCAAAACTAATCAAAACGCTATATTTTTCTTACTAATTTTCATTTTTTTTCCAATTAAAACTCAGGTCAGTATTAATTATATTTTAAAAAATTGTATTTCAAATTATATCAACGTATTTTTAAAAATTGCACTTAAAAAATAAAAAATAAATTTTTTTTTATAATACTAAAAAATATAGTTGTAAAATTTATAAAATAAGGAGTACATATGAAAATAAAAATTAAAAAAATTTCTAAGTCCTTATTAGTTGGGACAAGTATTGCGGCCGCTATTGTTGTGCCTAGTGTAATTTCACAAGCTAAAATCACATCTTTTGCAGGAAACAAAGAAGTTATTCCATTATTTTATGACGACACTATCGTAACTACAGAAAAACATCAAAGTGCTACAAGATATTTTGAAGGTGGCAAGTTTAATGTTACATTAGATGGGCATGAACGTACTTATAAAAATTCTATTTTTGATGATGATAGGGTTACATGAGAAGGACAAGCTAAGGCTAAATTTGAAGGTTTAGATGATACAACCCCTGACACTATTACAAGTGAAGTAGTTGGGTTTGTTTATGGAAGTGGTAGACCTACATTTAGTGCAGGTGCTATAGCTCCTTCAGCAGCCTTGCCTTCTATCACTGCTAATGCAACATTTAATGTTTCCGACAATGAAAAAACAAGTACGGCAACTTTTAAAGATACATCTGAGGTTACTCATTATTATGATGGTGCTGCTAAAATTTGAAAACTTTGAAGTCATGGTCAAAGGCATGTTGCGACTGTGCAAGCAAAAAATTGATTTTTAACTCTTGCTTCTGATTCAGATTTTTATTCAGATTCTAATAAAAAAACATTAACTCATCAAGAACAAGAATGAAAAAATAAAGTAGATCAATTTCAAAAGGGAGCTGAAGCTAGAAAAAAAGAAAAAGCAAAAAAAGAAAAACAACTTGAATTAAAAAACAAGCGTAAACAAGAAATTAAAGATAAAATTGATGAACAACAAGATGAGTTAACTCTTTTAAGACAACAATTGGAAAAATTAAAAATTCAATTAGAATTAAAGAAACTTCAATCACAAACAACTAGTTCTCATCCTAAAAAAGCAAAACGTTCTGTAGCAACTAAAAAAGTACACAAAAGCGTAAAAGCAAAAAGAAACAAAAGAAGATAAATAAGTATTAAATATAAAAAAAGACTAATGACTACTCGATTAGTCTTTTTTTATTATATTTTTTAAGATTAAAAATTTTAATCAAATAAAAAACACAAAATTAATTTTGTGTTTTTAAAATTTTTATCTCTTATGTTTTTTATCTTTAGATTGTACCTTATGTTTTTTAACTAATTTTCTTTTTTTGATTTTTTTCTTATTTTTGTGTTTTACAGTTTGTTTTTTCTTTTTTATTTTTATATTTGGTTCTTGCAATTGTCGTTGAGCTTGTTG
>NZ_JBXGGF010000009.1:0-193948 GCF_056854695.1 Mesomycoplasma sp. | reverse complement strand
TCTCCTAAAAAAACAAGAGGAAGAAAAAAAATAGAAAAAGACGAACAAACAAAAGGAGAGCCAACTAAGAAAAGAAAAACTAAAAAAACCAAAAATTTAGAAGAAGATGGAAAACCCAACGATTAATCAAAATAAAAAAGGAAAAATAATTAACAACTTAGTATGAAACTGCAAAATAAACGAATTAAAAATGTACAAATTTATATTTTTAAACGAATTACACTTTTGGATTTACCAATATTATTAGGTTTGTTTTTTCTTGCAGCTAGTATTGGATTTAACATTGGTGAAAAAGTATTGGTTTTATGAAAAATGCTTTTAACATTTATTATTTTTACAATAACAGCAATACCGCTTGTAAAGCACTATAAAAATTGAAATTTAAAAGGTTATAAAATTTTATGATATTGCATTCTTTTTCATTCAAGACCAAAAATTTATTCTAGATTAGCCAAAAGCAATGCAAACACTCAAAATTTAGTTCCTTATATTAAATTTGAAAAAAAATTTATTAAAATTCCGGGTGGATTTATAGCCGGGATTGAGTTAAAAGGTCAAGATATTTTTAGCATTGGTTCTCAAAAAATTGAACAAATTTTAGAACAGATAACTATAGCTTTGAATGCTGTGAGCAATAAAATTACTATTATTAAAATAGCTGAACAAAATGATTTAAGTAAAAATAAAATTTTTTTGAATAAAACATTTAATATTTGTTCTGAAAAATTAAGTTTAGATTTGTGTAAAAATTATAGTCAAGATATTGTTAATTTTGATACCTATTTGCAACACAAATATTTTATTGTGATTTATGAAAAAAATATTCAAACTTTAGTTCAACAATTAAATTTATTAAGTTCTAATATTGCTATTTCAGGTTTTAAAACAAGTCAACTAACCGTTGAAGATTTATTGAATATTAATGTTAAATGCTTTAATTATTTTGATAAATTAGATAAAGAAAACTATAAATCAATTATTCAAGGTGATAGTATTTCAAAATATTTAAGTCAAGAAAAAATTCGTTGGTTTAAAAATTATTTTAAAATAAATGATAATTTTTTTTCAATTCAAAGTATAAATGAGTACCCTTTTCGATTGCCCTTAGGGTGAGCAGCACAACTTTTTGCTTCAGATAGCAACGTTATATGACATTTATCTAGATTAACTTCTCAGCAAAAAGAAGTAAGTTTTAATAGAGGAGCTAAAAATTTAGAATCTAACTTAAACGAAAACAGAAATGTAGTACTAAAATCACAAACTCAAAATGAACAAATGGCACTTGAACAAATTGTCGATGTAGCTGGTAGTTCAAAAGAAGAAATTTTTTATTCAACTTTTTTATTTTTAAATTATGCAAATTCACTTGAACAATTAAAAGAGTCTGAAACTATTAATAAAAATAATTTAAAAAACATAGGTGCAACAATAAACACACTGAAATACAGACAACTTCAAGCTTTTACTCAACTTTATTTTCGTTTTGCTAATTTGTTACATGAAGAAATTGAAATGCCAGCAAGTAACATTGCTTTTGGAGTGCCTTTTATTAGTAGAACTTTTAATGATAATAATTTCAATATTATTGCAACTTCAAAAAATGATTATAGCCCTTTATTTTTTGATCTTTTTAAACAAAATCAAGATAGAAAAAATTCTAATACTTTTATTTTAGGAACTTCAGGGGCTGGTAAATCCACAATAACAAAAAAGCTTATTACTTACAATTTGGGTGTTGATAACGCAGTTGTTGTTTTAGATCCACAAAACGAGTATTGAAAACTTGCCAATTTTACTAAAGGTAATATTATTAATTTTGGAAGCGATTCAACCACTATTTTTAACCCTTTACAAATTCAAAAAGTTTTTACTCCACAAATCAAATCTGTGAATTTATTAGAATTTAATAATTATGAAACAATAGTTTTTCATCTGCAAACCTTAGAAAAATTTTTTACAATTTTATTACCAAACTTAAAACATAATTTAATTATGTCCATTATAGAAGTTATAAATAAACTTTACAATGAATTAGGCTTTTATGAAATAAAAGAAGACATAACAACATTGGACAGTGATAAATTTCCAACAATAACTGATTTAATTTTTTTATTTAAAAAGCAAAATTTTGATTATTTGACTTCAAAAGATAAATCAATCACTCTTGCAACACTGATTTATGAATTTGAAAAACCAGGAAAATTAAGCAAATTATTTAATGGTAAATCAAGCGAATTAAATTTAGCAAAAAATTTAACTATTTTCAATGTTGCAACATTAATGCATTTAGAAAAACGTGTATATCAAGCAGGATTTTTTCTTATTTTGTCTTATATTGAAGGTCGAATTGCTAGTAATTATCATAAAGATAAAAAAATACTTTTAGTTGTAGATGAAGCTCATAAATTTATTGATGAAAATAACACAATTGCTTTAGATTTTCTTTTTAAAATATCAAAAACAATTAGAAAATACAATGGAGCAATAATGATAACCACACAAAATCCAGGAGATTTTGCAATTAGTGGAGAACAAGCTAGAAAAAGCGAAGCAATTATAGAAAATTGTCAATATTCCTTCTTTTTTAACTTAAAAAATAATGATATTGAAAAGGTAGACAAACTTTTTACTTCATCCGGTGGACTAACAACTGAAGAAAAAAGATTTCTTGCCTTAGCTCAAATAGGTGATTTTATTTTTTCCATCAATAGTAATGAGCGTTATTTATGTTCTAGCTATTTTAATGAATTAGAAAAACAATTATTTTTTGATCAAGGAAATAAGTTTGAAAAAAAGGAAGATACCAATGACTAAAAAAATAGGAATTATAACTTTAATGTCAATGCCATTAATTTTTATTTCTCAAGCCCCACTTGATATTCAAAATTTTGACCCCGATGCTTTTGATGAAGGTGGTTATAAAGAAATTAATGCAACTTTTCAACATGTTTTTCCAGGGACTTTTAAAAAGGAAAGTAATTCTTTTTCCTATTTGTGAAACCCAGGAACAGGACAAACAGAAACTAGGCGTTTTAATTCAGAATTTATTCAACAATCTCAATTTGATAATTGATTTAATCAAAATTCATTAAAAACATCATGATATCAAAATTCACACAATAACCAGTGCTATAGTTTTAAAAGTTGTAATAATTGAAATTTTTCAATAGCATCTAATTGATATTGAGAGAATTATGTTAAAAACAATAATTTTTCAATCAGAGGTGTTCGTAATTTAAATTTTTTAAAAAATGTTGATTTAAAAATTCAAATTAATAATAAAATAACTTTTGAAATAAGTAAATTTTTAAATCAAAAAGCTATTGAAAAATTTGAAAAAATTCTTAAAGAACCTACTAATTCTAATTTAAAAATTTGAGATATTAATTATAAAATTAATGTTCTAAATAGTGAAAATTACTTTTTTGATTTTTCAGCCACTCTTACATTAAAATACTCATATTATCATGTTGGTTTTAGACCTGATGCAAATTTAAAAAATTTTTTAGAAAGTTCTAAATTTGCTTTTAATAATCAAGTTGTTCCAAAAAATATACTAAATATCAATAAAAGACTTGATATCCCACTTAATCAAGTGGTTAGTTTGGAAGAACAAATTAAAAAAAGTGCTGAAGTTATTGACGAAAAATTAACAAATTTTAGTAATCAATGAAATGGTAGGTCTTATAATTCACGAATAGAATATATGGTTTTAGATAACAAAAATTTAGCTTTTGTTATTAAGTTTGATCATCCACAAAATAGACAAAGATATACATATGTTTTAAACCCCAAAGTAAAAATAGTTTTTCCTTCAACAGTTTACGAACTTTCTCAAGAACTTGAAAAAAGATTAATTCTAACACCAAATAAGGTTTATAAAGAAGATAATCATTATGAATTGGTGGATGATGAACCTAAGTTAGTAGAAGAACCACAACACCCAATTCGTAAAAATTCTTATGGTTTCAAATATGGGGGTAAGTGAGAGTTTCATAACAACGTAGATGTATCATTTTTTGCAAGCAAACAAGAAAATGAAATTTTATATATCAATGAGCAACCTGTTGATGTTTTAGATCAAAGTTTTCATTTTAATTTAGAAGATTTGAGATTATCACAAAAAGAAAGTTTCAAAAACACAAATGAATATAAAATTGAAGTAAAGCAATTTGATAAAAATTCTAATCAAGAAGAAAATGAGAAATTATTAGCAATTTATCAAATTGATGTGATAATAAAAGTTGCTAATTCTGTTTTAGATATAAAATGATTTGCTTGAAACCCAGATAAAAATATTGAACAAAAAAAATTAATAACACCATTTTTAACAGATGAAAATGGTGACTTTTTAATAGATTCTTTAGGAAATAAAATTGAAAATCCTGATTTTGACCCATTATTAGATCCTAAAACAGGAACTAAAAAGCAAATTGTTTGAGTTTCTATTGGTTCCAATTTAGATAATTTACCAAGTAATACTTTTTTTAATCAACTTCCAAGTAAAATTAAAGAATTTCAAAACCATCAAGAAACTAATTTTGGTTTTATAGCAGAAGCAAGTGTGAGTGGTAAAGGTGCTATTTTACAAGTAAATAATGCAATAGAAAATTTAGAAACTAGTAATTTTTATTATTCTATTAATGAAAATAATAAAACAAATTTGGAACTTGCGATGTTTAATAATAAAATAGCAACACCAATTAAAGTTAGTCAAAATGAAAATAATTATTTTTCTACATCTGGTATTTGGCTTTTTACATCTCAATTTCCAAAAGGAACAACATCATACAAAATTGTGGCAATTGGTCAAGAAGACAACAAGCAATTGTTTACTAATGTTTTTCAAAATCAAGTTATAACTCCTTTTTGAGAATCTGAAGCGGGCGCTAAACTAAAAAAATATTTAGTAAATAGAAAATTAAATCCTAAAACAATTGAACAGTTAAGTTATGAAAAAATTTTAATTTATTGAAAAAGTTTTATTAATCAAGAATTATTTAAAACTTTTTATAGAACAACACCAAATAAATTAGAACAAAAATGAAATATTTCAGAAATAGCTTCAGATTTTATTTCACTAAATGATAATAATGAGCCAGCTATTTCAGAGAAAAATGCTAAAAAATTGTTATCTTTGCTTTTACAGGATAACTCAAATTTAAGCAATTTAGAGTTAAATTTAACTAGATTTAGCAAAAATAATGATGGAACCTATGATTTAAAATTAGATATTACAACACTTAATCCAAAAGATAAATTTAAAAATTTGGTAGACATAGATTCGATAACTATTAGAAATTTCAAGCCAAATAACTTAAAAAATGAAGATAAAATAGAAATTGAAATAAGTCAATTAGAAGACAAAATTCAAACAAATCAAACAACTGAAGAAGTTTATAAATTACTTAAAAACATACCAAATTGAGACAAATTAGATGTTAATTTTGAAAAAGAGGGTGATATAGTAATGGCTGAATTTGTTGTAAAATCTGATTATCAAAATCAATTTTATATTTCAAAAAATAAATTATTTTGAAAAGATATTAATGATAAAATAGATGATTCAAATTTTACAAATATTTTTGAAAATTTAGATTTAAAACAAATTAATTTAACCGGAATTGATAATTTAGAACAAGCTAAAGAATTTGTTTTAAAAATGATTAATCAAAACTGAAAAAATAACAATTGAATATATGGTGTAAATTGACATATTTTAGATTTTGAAAATATTTTACTAAAAGCAATAAATAATATTGAAAAATTTGACAAAATACCACATCAAATTTTTCTATTACAACTTAGAGTTTTAGATAATCTTAACAACCAAATTTATGGTAGCAC
This sequence comes from Mesomycoplasma sp., assembly GCF_056854695.1. Lineage (NCBI taxonomy): Bacteria > Bacillati > Mycoplasmatota > Mycoplasmoidales > Metamycoplasmataceae > Mesomycoplasma > Mesomycoplasma sp. Next base: position 188,101 of record NZ_JBXGGF010000009.1, on the reverse strand, counting down.
AAATATTGAATTAGTTAATATTGTTGGAAATTTAAATGTTTCTAAAGTATCAGATTTATCAAGTATTAATTTAGATAATATAACAATTAGCACTAAAAACAATCCTAATTTTGAAATAGAATTAAAAAATAAAATTAGCAATGAACTTTTAAAAAATAATTTAGATTCAACTAATTTTATTCATCTTGCAAATTTAGATGAAGTTATTAATAATTTTAAAAACAATCCAGGTTTAAAATCTCAAAGCTTAAAAATAGAACCTTTAACATTTCAATTATCAGGGAATAATAAAATAAAAATTATTAATGAAAGTGCAGAATCTTCCAAAATCACTAAACAAAAAAGTGCTTTTCTAAATAAAAAAACCTATTATTGATTAATACCAGTAGTATTATTTTCAACAATAGGTATAGGTTTTTTTATTTTTTGACTCTATAATAAATTTATGGTTAAATTTAAAAAATAAATTTAATTTACACTTATTTTTTCTAAAGTAGCAACAGGAAAATCAACTTCCGCACTACGTCCAAAAATGTTGTCTAGGCGAACACGGGCAACAGTTTTGTTATTTTCTATTTTAATAACTTGACCAATATCATCTTTAAATGGGCCGCTAATAACTTTAACAAAATCATTAATTTTAAAATCTAAAGAAATACCATTTGTTTCCTCGAATTCTTTTAATTTATTAATTCAATTTTGTTTCATTTTTTCGTATTGATTGTCTGAAATTGGTGTAGGTTTTGCTCCTTTACCATGGGAACCAATTAGACCAGTAATATATTGTGTATTTCTAACAACATATCAAGCTTGGTCAACCATTTGCATCTTAATAAAAAAGTAACCTTTAAATAAGTTGACCTCTTTTACCTTAGTTTGTGTTGAACCAGGTGCTTTTGGCACTAATTGAGGTACATCAAATTTAACAATTTCTTCAAAAAATTCTTGTAAATTTTCGTTTTTAATTCTATGTTTTAGCAATGAAATTGCTGTATCTTCCTTACCAGAAATGGTAGAAATCATATATCAATGTGGTTTGCTCATAAAATTCTAATTTATTCCAACTCCTGTGTGGTTTCATAATAGTGCTGCTGCAATTGAAATTCCAAAAAATATTAACATCAATACAATAGAAAAAATTAATACTTTAGAAACGCTTTTAAAAGTATATGATCCTTCAGGTCATTTAACTCTTTTCATTTCTTTAAAGAACAAACGGAAAAAGTAGCGTTTAGGTTTTCTAGACTTTTTTGTTTTTAAAGTTTCATTTGTTTCTTGTTGAACAGTGGCCTTGTCTATACTTTCCATTATTTTTCCTCTTTGTGTAATCTTTTAGCATTGCATTTAGAACAAAATTTTTGTAATATCAATCGCTCACTTATTGATTTGTTTGTAGAGTAATTTCTAGAATTACAAACACTACAACTCAATAAAATTTTCTTTTTCATTTTATAAAATTTTAACAAAAATTATTTTTTAAAGAATGTATTCATTGATTTTTTCTCTAAATTTTTTAATTATTTGATTAATTTTTTGCGAAGTTACTCCTGTTAATTTAGCAATTTCTTTAGTTGATTTGTTTTTTATAAAAGATAAATGAAAAATTTCTGACTCCAAACCATCTAAGTCTTTAGTTAATCTATTCATGATATCTTTTAATTCAAAATCAGAATCAAAATCATTAACATAAAAGTTTTGGGCAACAAATTCTTCATCTAAAGGAGCAGCTCAATTCATAATTTGATTATTTTTGTTTGTAAATGTGGTGCAATAACCCATCATTTGCAATTTGATATTAAATACTAAATAAGTAGATTTAGGAATCCCATAACTAGGGTCAAATTTTTCTGCTAAATCAGCGATATAATTAATTGCATGATTAAATAAATCTTCTCAAGTTAAAGGGACATGAGGAAACTTTCGAATAATTTGTTTGGCACACGATGAAATTAAATTTGCGTATGAAAGAAAGGTTTTGGTAAGTTCTTTATTATTTCTGTATTTGTCATTATCGATCATTTTATTTTCCTTTTATATTGTTATTGAAATTGAATAAGATAATTCCTGTTGCAACTGAAACGTTAAGTGATTGCACAGTCCCTTCCATAGGAATATATATACACTCATCAGCTTGATTTAACAAGGTTTTACTAATGCCTTTGGACTCATTACCAACTATTATAGCTGCTGGCAAATTAGGATGTCAATTATAGATAGAGTTACTTTTATGTTCTAATGATGAAGCATAAATCCAAAAACCTTGTTTTTTTAAGGTTGTAACAGCCGCTAACAAGGATGAAACTACAATAAATTTAAGCCCAACAAAACCTCCTGATGAAATTTTTAAAGTAACTTCAGAAATACTAGCAGCTCTGTCTTTAGGCAGAATAATATGTTTTAAACCTGCAGCATTAGCGGTGCGCAAAATAGCACCTAAATTTTGCTGATCTTGAATATGGTCTAAAATCAAAATTGCTTTAGGGAGATCCTTAGCAATTACATCCAAAGGGAAGAATTTAGCATTTTCTAAAATTCCTACAAATCCTTGGTGATTCGCCTTGGTTAGAGAGTTTAAAAACTCTGTAGTTACTAATTGAATTTTTTGATTGGTAAAAAATTTGCTATCAGTTTTTTTGCTAATATAAATAATTTTAAACACTAAATTATTACTTATTGCATCTAGTATAGAATTTTTACCACAAACAAATTTAAGCATATTTATTCTCGTTTCTTTAAAAGAGTAGATTTATTTATGAAAAAATAAATTTTTTTCATAGTTTTTCACGTAGTTTATCACTTTTTTCATAGTTTTTTTCCTCTTTAAATTTTTTTCACATTTGATAGTTTAATTTATCTTCTTCACTTAAAGAACGACTTGCAAAGCCAAAACCAAGTGTCTTAAAAACTATAGCTAAAGATCCATGATCTTTTTTTTGTAAGGCTTTGGAAATTAATGAATTAGCTACTGAAAAATTTAAGTATGCAAAATTTTTTAAAATTTCATTTACTATTTCATAGTTTGGTGTGTAATTTTCTGTTAAAAAATTATAAAAACTAACTCTATAGTTTTCTATAACTTTTTTATTATTTTTTAAAATATCATCTTTAATGTCTACAGGTGATTGAAATCCAGAAGATAAAAATAAAGATCTTAAAATATCGGGGTTATATTTTTGAGAAAAATCTTTTGCATAAATAAAGTTACCTAATGATTTAGACATTTTTTGCCCATTGTTTGTAAGACTTCCAACTCTAAGTCAATATTTTGTAATATCTTTAGAAAATAAAGCATAATGTTGAGCATTTTCATTTTCGTGATGAGGGAAAACCAAATCCACACCACCACCATGAATATCAATTGAATCACCAAAATAATTTCAAATCATGGCGCAACATTCGGTGTGTCAACCAGGTCTACCTTTACCAAAAGGTGAATTATATGTAATTCCGACTTTAGTTTTTTTTCAAAGAACAAAATCTCTATCTTTTGTATTATTTGATAATAATTTTGAAAGATTTTGTCTTGAAATTGTCCCATAATTAGACAGCTTTTCTGTTAAAAACATCAAATCTCCCTTTTCGTTTTCATAAGTAAAACCTTGTTTTTTTAAAAGAGAAATGTAGTTAATAATTTCCTCTAATTTGTCAGTTACTCTTCAAATTTTTGTAGGAAAAGAAATATTATATATTTTTAAAATTTCCAAATAACTCTGCAAATAAATGTTAGCAATATTTTCTTCACTTTGTTGTGTATTTATAGCTTTTTGAATAATTTTGTCATCAATATCTGTGATATTCAATAAAAAGTTAATGTCTTTACCCAAAAATTTTCATACTGATGTTAAAACATCAAAAATTATCATAGGTCTTAAATTCCCTATATGAACATGATCATAGACAGTTGGCCCACAAACATAGATATTTAAAGTTTTTTTTTCAGAATCTAGTAATGATTTGATTTGCTTCATTTAGTATTATTATAAAACAATCAAAATAAAAAAATCATTTATTTTTTGAGGGTTTTTAAAAAACAAAAATTTAATTTATTTTTAACAAAATATAAATTTTTTAGCACTTATACAATATTTTTGCTAAAATTAACAAACTATTATGAGCAAAAAAGATTATTACCAAGTTTTAGGTGTTTCAAAAACTGCTGACATCAGTGAAATCAAAAAAGCATATCGTGTTTTAGTTAATAAATACCACCCAGATAAAAACAATGACAAATCTGAAAGTGAAAAAAAAGTTGTTGAACAACAATTTAAAGAAGTTCAAGAAGCGTATGAAATTCTTTCCGATCCAGAAAAAAGAAGCCAATATGACCAATATGGACATCAGGCTTTTGAACAAGGTTTTGGTCAAGGTTTTGGTGGATTTTCTGATATTTTTTCAGATTTATTTTCTGGTTTTGGATTTGGTGGTTTTGGTTCTTCGCGAGCAAGACAAAATTATCCAACTGAAGGTGATGATTTAAGCGCTTCCATTCAAATTGATTTTGTTGATTCGATTTTGGGAACAAGTTTTAAACAAAAATTTAACAAATACGAAAAATGTGGAAGTTGTAATGGTACAGGTGCAAATTCACCAACTGACATCCAAGTTTGTGGAAGTTGTGGTGGATCTGGAACAATAGTTGAAAATATATCTGTTCCAGGGTTTGGACGAGTTCAAAACAAATCAGCTTGTCATCGTTGTAGTGGTCAAGGTAAAGTAATTACTCACAAATGTAGAGCATGTTCGGGACAAACATTTGTCAAAGGAACTCAAGAAGTTACAATAGATATTCCTGCAGGAATTAAAGATGGCACTAAAATTCGTATGACAGGTTTTGGTGAACCAGGTTCCAATGGTGGTCAAAATGGTGATCTTTATTTAATAGTTCGTGTTAAAGAACATAAACATTACACCCGAGCAAACAATGATATTCATATTAACTTACCAGTTTCCATTGTTGATGTAATTTCTGAAAATGTTGTAGAAGTTCCTAGTCCCACAGGGATAAAAAGCTTAAAGCTTCGTGACTCAAATAAATCAGGAGATGTTTTAACTATTGTGGGGGCTGGTGCACCAGATCCTAGAAATTCAAGAATTGTTGGTGATTTAAAAGTTCATCTTGTATTTTATGTTCCAGAATTTAATAACAAGCAAAAAGAAAAATTAAATGAAATATTTAGCGAAGTCAATGATAAAATAAAAAGCAAATGGCTTAGAGATTTTTAGTATAATATATTAAAAATAATAGAGTTTACAAGGAGCTAGATGACTAAAAAAATTAATATTGCTATTGATGGGCCTTCGGGAGCGGGTAAGTCTACCATTGCTAAAACAATAGCAAATAAATTTAATTATTTGTTTATTAACACGGGTTCTTTGTATCGAGCAATTGCTTATTATTTAAATAGCCACAAAATTAATCTTCACAACGAACATCTAGTTTGCTCTAAATGGTCTAATAGTAAATTAGACCTTAAAATGAATGGTGATATTTTTATTGAAGGTGTAAATGTAACATCTTTTTTAAGAGATGATATTATTTCTCAAAAATCATCTATTATTGCTAAATACAGTAAAATTCGTAATGATATTAACGAAATTTTAAAAAATTTTCAAACAATTAACAAAGGCGTGATTATGGAGGGTAGGGATACTACTTATAATATTATGCCAAATGCTGAACTCAAAATTTTTTTATGAGCAGATTCTAGAACAAGAGCCTTAAGGCGTGTGAAACAAAATGGTGAATTAAATTTAGAAACTAATTTAGATAAAGTTTGAAAAGAAATTGAAAAAAGAGATTACAATGATACTCATCGCCAATTAGATCCTTTGCAAAAAACAGAAGATTCTATTTTTATTGATTCAACTCATTTAAATTTTGACCAAGTTGTTGAACAAATATCTAAATTAATTAATGCGAAATTAAATTAAAATGACTAATACTGTTGCACTTATTGGTAAACCAAATGTTGGTAAATCAACACTTTTTAATAAAATTATTGGTCAAAAAATTTCTATCACAGATGCTACTCCAGGTGTTACTCGTGACAGAATTTATGGAAAAGCAACTTGAGCTGGTAAGTTTTTTAATTTAATTGATACAGGTGGAATTGAATTAGAAAATCGTAGTTTTCAAGATTTAATTCAAATTCAAGCCAAAGTTGCTATTGAAGAAGCAGATATAATAATTTTTTTACTTGACGGTCGGGCAGAAATAGATGCTGACGATTTTTTTGTTGTTGATTTACTTCGTAAATCCAACAAAAAAATAATTTTGGCAGCAAACAAACTAGAAAGTAATCAAAACTTTGACACAAGTATTTATGGTTTAGGTTTTGAAACAATTTTTCCTATTTCAGCTATTCACGGTAGCGGAATTGGTAATTTACTTGATGAAGTTTTAAATAACTTGGATTTTAGTCAAAAAACTGAAAGCAATGAAATCAAGTTATCAATTATTGGGCGTCCAAATGCAGGAAAATCAACACTTTTAAATAAACTTACCAAATCTAATCGCGCAATTGTTTCAGCAATTGCTGGCACTACTAGAGATGCAATTAAAGCTAAGTGAAAAATTGGTGATATTGACTTTGAAATTATAGATACTGCTGGGATTATTAAAAAAAGTAAAATTGCAGATTCTATTGATTTTTATGCACTTTTGCGTGCTTTTAAGGCCCTTGATGAAGCTGATATTACTTTAGTTTTAATTGATGCAACTCAAAATTTATCACATTTTGATTCTAGGGTTTGTGGGTTTGCCTTTGAAAAACAAAAACCTATAATTTTAGTAATTAATAAGTGGGATTTAATTGAAAAAGAAACTCAAACTCAAGTTGAATTTGTGAAAAAAATTCAGAAAAATTACAAATTTATTGAATGAGCGCCAATTGTTTTTATTTCAGGAAAAACTGGTGAAAAAGTCCACAAACTAGAACAAAAAATAGTTGAAGTTGTTCAAAATTTGAATAAAAAAGTTCCAACAAGTTCTATTAATCGTTTTTTGCTTGAAATTTTAACAATGCAACCACCTAGATCTGTCGCTGGTAAAAGATTAAACATTTATTTTGGTCAACAAGTCAATGGTAAAGTACCTACTTTTGTATTTAGTGTTAATGATAAGAAGTTAATTCATTTTTCATATCAAAGGTATATTGAAAATCAACTTCGTAAATATTTTGGTTTTGAGGGTTGTCCATTAAATATTATTTATAAAAATAAAGAAAAAAATAAATAACAATGTTTATTTAATTTGAAAATAATCATTAAAAAAGATAAAAAGACAATAAAATAAAGTAAAATTAATAAATTAAACAAAAAAAGGAATTATTATGAACAAAAAAGAACTTATTGAAGCTATTAGTGAAAGAACATCACTTAAATCTAAAGATATTGATCAAGTTTTAACAGAATTTTTCGCTATAACTACTGAAGTGGTTAAAAAAGAAGAAAAATTAGTAATTAATTCTTTTGGAACTTTTCAAGGGATTCACAAAGATGCAACAGAATCTATCAATCCTTTAACTCAAAGTAAAATAATTGTTCCAGCTAAAACTGTGGTCAAGTTCAAAGCTTCTAAAGCTTTGAAAGACAAAGTTGCTTAATTTAAGCTTTTAGTTAAAAATTGAATTATGAAAAAAAAGCAAAAAGTTGTTGAAACTCCAGCTTATACTAGTGTTTCGGATGTGATTTATGCTAATATGGCTAAAAATAAAATTCGTCAAAATAAACGAGGTTTTAAATTTGCCATAACTACTTTAATTGCATCTATTGCTTTAGTGCTATTATTAATTTTAGCAGTGTTAGTTTTCTATTTCAGTGACACTAGAATCAATATTTTTACCTTATTTAGATAGTTACTAAAATGGATATTAAAAAAATTCGTAATTTTGCAATTATTGCTCACATCGATCATGGAAAGTCTACGCTAGCTGACCGTATTTTAGAATTTACTAACACAATTTCAAAACGAGATTTAAAAGAACAACACTTAGATTCAATGGATCTTGAAAAGGAACGTGGAATTACTATTAAGTTAAATGCTGTTCAAATTAAATATCAGGATTACATTTTTCATTTAATTGACACCCCGGGTCATGTGGATTTTACATATGAAGTTTCAAGGTCACTAGCTGCTACAGAGGGTGTGCTTCTTTTAGTTGATGCAACTCAAGGCATTCAAGCTCAAACACTTGCTAATGTTTATTTGGCCCTTGAAAACAACCTGGAAATCATACCTATTATCAATAAAATAGATTTACCATCTTCTGATGTAGATGCAGTTAAAGCTCAAATTGAAAATATAATTGGTTTACCCACTGATAATGCTGTGCTAATTTCTGCAAAAAATGGAATTAATATTGATAAAGTTTTAGATGCTATTGTTAATAATGTTCCATCACCAAAAGATAATTCTAATAAACCTTTACAAGCATTAGTTTTTGATTCATACTTTGATATTTATCGTGGTGTGATTATTTTTGTTAGAATAGTTTCTGGTCAAATCAAAGTAGGTGATCACTTTAAATTTATGTCTAATAATAACCGTTTTCATGTTATTGAACTCGGAATTAGAAGACCAGATGAAGTGAAAAAAGATTTATTGCAAACTGGAGAAGTTGGTTGAATTGCAGCATCAATTCGAAATGCCAAAGATGTTGCAGTTGGTGATACAATAACTTTAGTTGATCAACCAGCCGCAAATCCACTTCCTGGTTATAAAAAAATGGTTCCAGTTATGTATGCTGGTTTTTATCCAACAGACTCACAGGATTATAATTTATTAAAGGATTCATTAGAAAAAATAGCTTTATCTGATTCATCAATTATTTACCAACCAGACTCATCCAAAGCATTAGGTTTTGGATTTCGAATTGGTTTTTTAGGTTTATTACATATGGAAATTTTGCAAGAAAGACTTGAACGTGAATTCAATCTTTCTGTAATCGCAACAGCTCCTTCTGTTGAATTCATTGTTCAAAAAACTAATGGTGAGTCTGTAAAGATCTCCAACCCATCTTCTTTCCCAGATCCCTCTACAATTGAATCAATTTCTGAACCATTTATTCAAGCAACTATTTTGGTACCAGATGAATATTTAGGAACCATTATGGGGCTTTGTCAAGATAAACGAGGAATTTACCAAAATTTAGAATACATTGACAATAAAAGAAGAAAAGTGGTTTATTTAATGCCACTTTGCGAAGTGATTTTTGATTTTTTTGATAAATTAAAATCACTTTCTAAGGGTTATGGCTCTTTCGAATACGAAATAATAGATTATCAAATTTCAAAATTAGTAAAACTAGACATTTTACTAAACGGACAAAAAATTGATGCTTTATCAATGATAGTTCACAAAGATTTTGCATATCCAAAAGCTAGGGATTTAACGGAACGACTTAAAGAAATTATTCCGCGACATTCGTTCGAAGTTCCGGTTCAGGCTGTTATTGGTTCTAAAGTTATTGCTCGAGAAACAATTAAAGCTTATCGCAAAGATGTTACTGCCAAATTATATGGAGGCGATGTAACTCGAAGAAAAAAACTTTTAGAAAAACAAAAAGCTGGAAAAAAACGAATGAAATCATTTGGAGTGGTAGAAGTGCCACAAGAAGCATTTTTAGCAATTTTAAAAACAAATTTTGATGACAAATAAGGAACTTTTTATGGGGTTATTTTCTAAAAAAAATAAAAAAACAAATTTATATGGACAACCAAATCCAGAAACATCTTTAAATTTTAAAAATTCACAGGAACCAGGTTATATACCACCTAATCCTAATTCCCAACAACCTTATCCTCAGCAAGGATACCCACAATATCCTTCCCAACCAAACCATGCTCAACCAGGATATCCTCAACCAAATTTTGAGCAACCTTATCCACAACAAGGGCACCCACAGTATCATTCACAACCTCGATATGCTCAACCAGCATACCCTCAACAAAATTTTCAACAACCTTACCCTCAACAAGAGTACAATAATATAAGAAATAACTTTCAAAAATCTTTTGAAAAAGAACATTTTGATTATATTCAGTTAGAACAAAATCCACAAGATCTTGCTAATGAAACTAGAAAAGAATTTATAAATAAGGAAGTTCGTAAAATTTTCGGTCGGGAAACATTTTTTTTACCTTTTAAAGCTGCCATTTTCATTGCATTCATTTTAGTTATAGTTATTTTTACACTATTGTGAAGATTTGAAAAATTACAAAGCTTACCAGCTTTTCAAAATTGAACTTATAAAGCAAGCTATGATCCTATTATAGCTATACCTGCCTTTGCTTGTGTTATATTTATTTTCTTTATGGCAAAAGCTTTTCAAGAATACTCTGCAATTAAGAAAAATATCAAACTATTTCGTAGTCAATTAGAAGCTTCTTCTCAAATTATTCAGATGCCTCCCATGATTCCTTGGCTTGCTAAAAAAGTTAATTTAAAAGAAGTAAATGCAATGTGAATGACAGGTTTATCATTAATTGTATCTATTATTTTAATTGCTTCATTTGCTGGAATTAAAAACCTGAAACCAGATTGATTAAATGGTGGTTCAAATGAATATATTGCAGCTATTGTGGTATCATCATTATTTTTTGTTATATCATTATTTTATGACCTATCCTTACGTCGTCGGATCACTAATATTGAAGCAATTTTCGGAAATGTTTACCATCAACACATTAATGTTGAATTAATTCGCTTTAAAAGACATATGCTTTGAGCAATTTTTACAATTATTTTTATATGAATTGTTCGTAGAAGAGGTAAAAAACGTAATTTTATTTCTCCAAAATAAAATAATTTAATTTTAATTAAATAAAAATTTTAAACAGGTATGAAAAAAGAAATAGTTTTTTTAACTGCACAAAAATCTACCTGACCACTTATTAATGCGTTATACAAGTCAAATAAAAATTTAATTAGTTTAATTCCTTACTATAATAAGACCTTTAAAAATGATTCTGATTTTTTACCTATTAAATTAGAATTATCTGATTTAAATAATTTTAAAAATCAAGCAGATATAGCCTCCTATTTAGAAAACCAAATTAGTTCAAATAAATCAATTCCACAAATTATTTTAGCTGACCAATGAAGTGCTAATGTTCTTAAAAATTATCATTTAGCTTTAGATTTTAACAAAACTCAATTAAAAGACAATTTGTTTCATAAAGCTATTGTTGATTTATTAAATCCAAATTTAGATTTTGGTTTTTATAATTTACCCTTTAATGTAGCTGATATAAATGCCTTAAGATTTAATTTAGATAATTTATACTTATTTTTTAAATTATTAAAAGCAGGTGGAGCTCAAATTGATTTTCAAAACGATCTTTACATTAAAAGTAAAAATAGTTTTAATCCAAACAAAAAAAGTATAAAAAACAATATTTTAAATTTTGTTAAACCAATTAGTTCTGATATTTATAAAAATATTTCAATTAAAAAAAATTTTTTTAGAATTACTGAAGAATTAATTTTAATTAGTAATCAATTTGTCCAAGGATTGACTCTTATTGAAGAAAAACTGCACTTATTAAATGATTCAATTAATGATTTAAATATTTTTGTATTCGACTATCCTGAAAAAAATTTAATTAAAATGTTTTTATCTAAGTTTGAAGTTAAAAATCATTGGTATGATAAAGAAAATAGAAATAAATTGGTTAATTTACTCAAAAATATTAAGCAAAATTTTTCATTTGTAATTAAAAATGATAAATATAGCAAACAAATTTGTTCAGTTAAGTTTTTAAAAAGTTATGAAAATGAATGAGGAAATTATGATTTATTGCAATATAAATCTATTTTTGGTATAGTAACAGGTGTGGGTTTGCGTTATGCTGTAGATTCATATTTTACTAGAAAATATTTTGCTAATAAATCAACAAATACAGAAAAAATTAGTAATTTTACTAATTATAAAAATGTTGAAACATTTAATCAAATTATTTTTGAGACTAAAGGAACTAAAAAATGCACTTATTTATTGGGTGGATCATCAATAATTGCAAGTGTTTCTAGTGATATGCAAACTAATAAAGCAATAATCAAGTTTTTAACTTGACTTTATACAGGTGAAATTAAAATAAATGATGTAAAAATATCAACCCATGAATTTATAAATAAACATAGCGGTTATTTTATACCTTTTAATACATTTGTGACTCAAAATAATATTAAATATCAAGAAAATAAATGTTCTAATTTATTGGCAAAAATTCAAAAATACGAACAAAATAAAGGTATTTTAAATACAAATGAAATTTTTAAAAATATTGACTGAACTTTTTATTTAAAATATTTTAATTTAAAAACAGTTTTAACATCTATTAAAACACTATTTAATGTCGATGCTATTTCAAAAAAGACATTGTTTAAAACAACATTTATACAAAGTGGTAATGATAATCTTTATGAACACACAATTGCTAATCTAATTTATGATTTTTTAGTAACTGAAAACATAAACAATGAATTATTAGTAAAAATTAAAAATCTTTAATTTTGTTATTTATTTTTTTGTGCAATTAACTCTCAAAAAGCATCTTCATCTAATACAATTGTATTGTTTTTTATAGCTTTTTCAACTTTTGAACCAGCATCTAAACCAGCTAGTAAATATGTTGTTTTTTTTGTTGGACTAGAATGAAACTCCGCTCCTGCTTGTTCAATGATTTGCACAAACTCATCACGTCTTTTGGACAATTTACCTGTAATTGAAAAACTGGCTCAAGCAGGTTTATCTTTTTTTATTGAATTACTAAATTGAAAGTCTATAGTTTCAAAACAATTTAAAAATTCTTGATTTGATTCGTTTGTGAAAAACTCTTGTAAGGATTCTATAATAACAGGCCCAAAATCATAGTGATTTATTAATTTAGAAAAATCTAAGGCACGAAGTTCAGATAAAGAATTTGCGTACTGAGCTAATGACTTAGATGCTGTAAGTCCAACATGTTTGATGCCCAGTGCAAAAATTAATCTATAAAAATCAGTTTTTTTTGCATTTGCAATTTCATTTAAAAACTTAGTAATAGATTTGCCTTGTAATTTAACTTTATGTTTAGCAAACACTTTATACATTTCTTCCATTTTATGTTCTAAAAGAAAAATATCGCAGCTATTTTTAATTAATTTTGTTTCAACTAATGAATTTAATCTACTTTCTGCTAAAGTCGCAATATTCATCGCTTGTTTTGAACAAAAATGAACCAATTTTTTTAAAATAATTGCTGGACAATTTGGATTAATACAAAATTGATCAATTCCAGTCGAACTATCTTGTAATAAGCTATTGCATTTTGGACAATTTATAACTTTGGAAAAATTTGTTTTAGGAAAATCATCCACACTACCAATAATTTGAGGAATAATTTCTCCTGCTTTTTTAACTTTAACCTTGGAATTTATACATATTTTTAATTTTTCAATAAAAGGGTAGTTAGGTAAAATAGCAGCACTAACTGTTGTTCCATTTAGTTCAACAGGTACCAATTTAGCGTTATAAGTTATTTTACCAGTACGCCCAACGGTTACAAAAATATCTAATAGTTGGGTTTCGGCAATTAAATCTTCAAACTTGTATGCAATAGCACTATGAGGAAATTTCGAAGTTTGTCCTAATTGTTCATAAATACTAAAGTCATTAACTTTTAAGACAACACCATCAATATTGTAGTCTAAATCTTCTCTTTTTGAATTTAGCGTTTGTATATAATTAAATGCTTGTTCAATATTTTTAGCTTTTTTGCTAGATTCGTTGGTATAAAATCCAAGATTTTTTAAAAATAAATTTGCTTGATCCACTGTTTTTAAATTGTGTGTTTCAGGATGAATAACTGTATAAATAAAACATTGTAAAAGTAAAAAATCATTTTGATTTTTTACTTTTCCTGAAACTGTCTTGTTTAATCTACGTAAAATACCACTAGCAGCATTTCTGGCATTGGCAAAAGCAATATTAGAATTTTGTTCTTTTAAAATTTCGAAACCCGATTTGCTCAAAAAAACTTCACCACGAACCTCAAAATCTTCTAAATAATTGATATGTTTAGGAATAAATTTATCTGAAATTTTATTAGCGTTATCAGTAATATCTTCACCCGAAACCCCATCGCCTCGTGTTAAAGCTTGGACAAGTTGGCCATTTTTATACAAAAGTGCAATAGAAAGTCCATCAATTTTAGGTTCAACAAAGCATTCAGGTTCTTTTCCTAGTAAATTTTCAGCTTTGCTATTTCATTTTTTTAATTCTGAAAAATCATAAGCTTTTGCTAATGACAACATAGGCTTACTATGCCTTATTTTTTTGAATTGACTATTCAGGCTAGTTGTAACTAATTTAGTAGGAGAGTTATTTAATTCTTCTAAAGAAAATAAAAAATAATATTTATTTTCCAATTGTTCTAATTTTTTTAGTTCATTATCATAAACCAAGTCATCGACGGATGGGTTTTGATCTTCAAAATACTCTTTATTTCATTGCTTAATTTGATTTTGAAGATCTAAAATTTTTTTTTTAATTTGTTCTTGTGTGTCCATAAATTAAATTTTTTGGTTTGTGTAAAGTCAAAATTTTGGTAAATGAGAAATAGGGATGGTGTTGGTTTCCATTAAAATAGTGAGTACAATTAATAAAATAAAAATCACACTAAATAAATAGTCTAATTTATTAAAAGATAGTTTACGATACTTTGTTCTTTTACTATAAGGATCGTAACCACGTACCTCCATAGCATTAGAAAGATCTTCAGCGCGAGAAAATGCGAGTACAAAAAGAGGAATAATTAATGTAGTTAGAGATTTTACTTTATCTGTAAATTTACCATTTTTAAAATCAACCCCACGAGAGGATTGAGCCTTCATAATTCTACTAGCTTCTAGTAGAAGAGTTGGAATAAAACGAATTGCTATTGAAATTATCATAGCAATTATGTGTGTTGGGATAAACAATACTTTTAAAGGTAAAATTAAATCTTCTATTGCTCTAGTTAATAAAAATGGTTTTGTAGAGTAAGTTAAAATGGTTGTAGAAATAATCATTCCATAAATACGAATAGCAAGTACGGCTGCTCTAATGATACCTAATGTACCAATTGAAAAATGTAGTTTGGTACCTAATAAATTAGGTTGATCGATCAAGTATCAATTTAAAAAAGTTTTTGCTTCTTCATTATTTAATCCTGTAAGAATGCTTTCTGATTTAGCATTATTTACCCCATCTTTACCAACATTTAGTATTGCATTTATACTATTTTCATCAATAATAAAACCATATAAAATTACCATTACAAAGAAAATAACAAGTGGTAATTTCATTAGCAAAAAAATATGACTAATTCTTTTTGTAGTAATATAAAAGAAAACAAGGGAAAATCCTAGCAAAATAAACACAGTTAGTAAATGTGTAGTAACAAAAAATAAAACAGCAAATAAAATATTAAACAAAATCTTTAGCCGAGCATCCATATTATGAATAATGGTGTCACGAGGTACATATTTGGCAACACTAATTTGCATAATTCTCCTTTAATAAAATATTAAGTTTTGTAATTAACTCATCTAGTGATTTGACATTGCCGACATCATAACCAATTTTTTTTAATTTTTCTACAAAACTTAATAAATTAGTAGGCAACATTTTGTTTTCAAGTAAAAAATCATTATTGCTTAAAATATCATAGGTATTGCCATCATAAATAATTTTACCCTCTTTAAAAAACAATGAGCGTTTAGTTCATTGTAAAACATTGTCTAAATCATGAGTTGCTAAAACAATAGTTTTGCCTTGCTTGTTTAGTTGATCTAAAATTTCAAGCATTTTTACAGTACCTTCGGGATCCAAACCAGCTGTTGGTTCATCAAAAAAAATAATGTCTGGGTCCATAGCTAAAATTCCAGCAATTGCAACTCTTCGTTTTTGTCCTCCAGATAAGTCAAAAGGTGAACGTTTTAAATAAGATTCATCAAGTCCAACTAACTTAATCATTTCCTTAGCTTTTTCAATAGCTACATCTTTTTTTATTCCCATAGAAATAGCGCCAAAAATAATATCTTTCTCAATTGTTTGTTCAAACAATTGATATTCAGCAAATTGAAAAACAACACCAATACGGCGCCTAACTTCTTTAATTTTTTTAATTTTTTTATTAAAAAAAGTTGGTTTTTTAACGAATATATGTTGATCAACTTGTTTTTGTTGTTGCTCATTATTTAAAACTTGCTCAGCGGAAGTGTTTAAGTTTTTAGTAATAATTTGTTGATTTTCACGATAAAAATATTCAATTTGTCCTTCATCTGGTAATATTAAAGCATTCATATGTTGAATAAAGGTTGTTTTTCCAGAACCTGTTTGCCCGATAATAGCTATAAATTCACCTTGCTTGATGGTTGTGCTAACATCATTGAGTGCTTTTAATTCAATTGGTAGCTTTTTATCGAAAATTTTGACTAAATTTTTTGTTTTAATTGTCATAATTTGTTAAGCAATTCCTCTTCGTTATATGTGGGTTCAATACCGTTTAAAGCACTAGATAGTTTGTAAATAAAAGGCGAATCAATTTTAGCCATTTCAATAATTTTAGAATCATTTAAAATAGTTTTAGGGTCGCCTTGAGCAATTATTTTACCTTTGGCAAACACAATTAGTTCATCAGCTAAAATAGCTTCATTCATATTATGAGTGATGGAAATTAAAGTTTTTGTTTTATCATTTCGTAATTCATCCAAAATTTTGACTACATCAGCTTTACCTTTAGGATCGAGCATTGAAGTAATTTCATCAAAAATAATTATTTTAGGATTTAAAGCTAAAATCGAAGCAATAGCTACTCGTTGTTTTTGTCCACCAGATAAAAACTGAGGTTCACGAGATAAATGTTTTTCCATATTAACTTTTTTAGCTAAATCAACAATAATATTGCGCATTAATTTTGGATCAACATTATTGTTTTCTAAACTAAAGGCAATATCATCTTCTACAGTTGCACCTACAAATTGATTATCAGGATTTTGAAAAACAATACCGATTTTTTTACGAATAATTGGTAAATTTTCTTTAGATAGCTCAACACCTTCTATAAAAATAGAACCTTTTTGAGGTTTAAAAATACCAGACAAAATTTTAGAAAATGTTGATTTTCCAGAACCGTTGTGACCTAAAATTGCATAATATTTACCTTGCTTGATATGAACACTAACATTATCAAGAGCTAATTTGTTCATGTCATTTAGATAACTAAAACTCACATTATTAACTTTTATCATTATCACTTCCTTTTTGAGCATTAGGATCAAACACTGCTACAAATGGCCAATTTCTAAATTTGTCTTGATAATCAAGCCCATAACCCACTAAAAATTCATTAGGAATTTCAATTCCATAATAATCAACATCAATATTGTATTTGCGATCAACTTTTTTGTTAAATAATGTAATTAATTTTACACTTTTTGGTTTTTTAAGTAAAAGATGTTCTTTTATTTTAGATAATGTAATTCCGGAGTCTAATATGTCATCCACTAAAACAACATCTTTATCCTTAATATCGCTATCAATATCTGTAATAATTTTTAAACTTCCAGAAGATTGAGCACCACCAAAATAAGATTTAGCAATTATAAAATCAATAGTAATATCTTTTTTAATGTGTTTAATTAACTCCATTAAAAACACAACTCCTCCCTTTAGAACAGCGACCATCACTATTTCTTTACTATTTTGGTAGGTTTGTTCGATTCACTTAGCAACTTCCGCAATACGTGATTCAATCTCTTCTCTATGAAATAAAATTTTTTTAATCCTATAGTCTCTTTCCATATTAACACTCCAAAATCAGTGTATAAATTTTACATTATTTTACATTGTTTTAGAATGATTTTGATATTTATTAACTTTAACTTTGCTTTTTGGTTTTGTTGGTTTTTGCAAAATTATTGTGTATTCACCTTTAAAATTTTCTCCTATTGATTCAATCACTTGTTTTGCTGTACCTAAAAAATATTTTTGAAATTTTTTAGTTAATTCTTTAACTAAAAATATCTTAACTTCATCTTGATATTTTAAATCAATTTGTTTTAAGACTTCCAATAATTTGTGAGGACTAACAAAAAATATATAACTAGTATCATAATTTAAATCAGCAATTTGATTTTGAATTTTAGAAATCCTAGAATCAAAAAACCCTTTAAAAATGAATGGAATAGGAAATCCAGACAAAGCAAAAGCATTAATTACAGCACTTCCGCCACCAATAACATCAACTTCAATATTATTGTTATGGCACCAATTTACAAGAGTGTGTCCTGGGTCAGAAATTAATGGCATTCCAGCATCGCTGATAACAGAAATATTGTTGTTAGAGTTGAGTCATTGCTCAATTTTTTCTAACATTTTAGTTTCGTTAAATTTGTGATATGAAGCTAATTTAACATTATCAATTTTATAAAACTTTAATAAAATCGATGAATTTCGTGTGTCTTCGCATAGGATAATATCAGAGTTTTTTAGGGTTTCAATTGCTCGCAAAGAAATATCTTGTAAATTTCCAATTGGAGTTGCAACTAAAGTTATTTTTTTATTCATAAAATTTGTCAATAATCTTGTTTAGACGAACTAAATAGTTCTGTTTTTGAATTTGAAAGTTTTCATTTGTGTTTAGTGATTGTAATAATTTATCAGTAACTTGAATAATTTCTAAACACATTTGCTCGTAATCATTGCATTTTCTAATTTTGTGTAAATATTTTTTTGTATTTGAAGCTAATTTGTTTGAAATACCACTTGCTAAAGCTAGAAAAAAATGCATTAAAAAATTCAAAATAATATAAGCGTTATCTTTTGTAAGCAATTCATCTAAATCTAAAATAAAATTAAAAGCCTGTTTCCCTATCTGAACCAGTGTAATTTCTAATTCAACTAAAATATCATTATTAAAATTTTCTAAATGTTGTTGTGCTTCACTCGTGCTGGTGAAAATATTACTAAAAAAAACATTATATTCACTAGGTTTTCAAGCATCTAAATTATCTTTAACAATATTTTGGTTTTCTTTTTCATTAAAATAAAAAATTTGACTTCTTGAACGAATTGTAGGTAAAACTTTAAATTCATTTTTGGAACTAAAAATGAATTTAACACCTTTAGGAGGTTCTTCAATAATTTTTAAAAAAGAATTGACTAATGAAGGATGAGCCAAATCTATGTTTTTAATAATAACAAAGTGAAAATCTACTTTTTCTAAATTTGTAAAATACAATTTGTTCATTCATTCAACAAAATCTACCCTTGTTCACTTTTCATTTGCTAAATCAAACGAATCAACAGTATATTTGTCTGGTAAGTTAGCGAGCAAATAATCAATAGCATCAGATGTCAAATTTTCTTGATTACTAATTAATAGTAATAAGTGAAAAAGTTGTTCATTTGATTGAATATTTTTAACAAATAATGTTCATTTTTCATTCATTTTAACAAGTCTTATTTTGATTTTCAAAAATTTTTATAATACTATCTACAACGCTTTTAGGATCTTTGGATGCTTCAATACTAAAAAAATTATTTTTAGTTTGCGCTAAATATTGATATCCCTTAATTACATCGCTATAAAAAGTCTGTTGATGCTCTTCAAAGCGATCTTTTTTATAATTTTTAATTTTATCCATTCTTTCTTGAGCTTGTGAAATAGAAATATCAAGAAAAAATGTCATATCAGGTTGGGTGTTTTCACAAACTTGATTATTTAAATCACTTATCATATCAACATTCAAGTTATGTCCAAAACCTTGATAGGCAATAGAGGAATCTATATATCTATCACATAAAACAATTTTGTTAGATTTAAGCGCAGGTCAAATTAATTTTTCTAAATGTATTCTTCTTGATGCTACAAACAAAAGCATTTCTACATATGGAGAAATGTTGGTTTTATTATCGAGCAACAAAGATCGAATAGCTTCAGCTTCAGGTACTTGATTTCCACCAGGCTCGCGTGTTATAACAATTTCTCGATTAGGATATTTATCTTTTAAATACTTGGCAAATAAATCTATTATTGTACTTTTACCACTAGCATCTATTCCTTCAAAAGTTATAAACATTATTTTGAATTTTCCTTCCTATTATTCATTGCTTGTTCTAAGGTAACATTATCCATGTATTCAATACTTGCGCCAAAAGGAATCCCTGTAGCTAGTTGGCTAATTTTATTGTTAGCAAAAGTTGGATGTTGGCTGATGTGACTAGAAACAATTAAACCGTTTAATGTTGATGAAATACCTAAAATAATTTCAGTTTTTGGGTTTATCATTGTTTTTAGTTGTTTTAATTTTGGTTCAAGCAATTCTAATTTTTTTATATTATAGTCGCCTAAAACAAAATAGCGACCATTATATGTATTAGTAGCTTCAAATTTAGCTACAATTTCAGGCGATTCAACAATCAAAACCTTATGAGACCTGTCTAAATCTAAACAAATATGGCAAGTAGAATTTTCTGACAAAAAATTACAACGTTGACAAAAAATCATATTTTGTTTTAAATTTAATAATTTAGCAACAAAATCTTCAATTTCATTAGCAGGAATTTCAATAAGATAGTGAATGATACGTTCTGCTTGTTTTTTGCTAACTCCTGGTATTTGTTTTACCAATAATGCTAGATTTTCAAAATCCTTGCCAAACATTCTATAAACTTTCTTGTTTTGGCATTATTTCTTCATGTTCTTCTGAAATTTTATCAACCGCATTGTTAATAACTAATGTAATAAAATCTTCGAGTAATTCAACATCATCTGGATCAATTAAATTTTTATCAATTGTAAGTTTTTTAATTTGATAATTCCCAAGCATTGTAAGAGAAACACCTTGGTGTTCGAAATTAAACTCTTGTTTTTTAAGATTATTTTTTTTTGCTTCTATTTCTTTTTGCATTTTTTGTGCTTGTCGCATTAAATTTTGAATATTCATAATAAACTCCTAAGAAAATAATTATAAAACAAAACAAACAAATTTAAATAAGCTATTATTTACTAAAAATCATTTTTTTAAATTCATCTTTAGTAACTTGTGTTTGTTCTATAGGTTTTAAAGGTTTTGGTTCAAATTTTACCCCTTGCTCTTTTATTTTTTTCAAAGCATTTACAGCTTCAATCATTGTTTGACGCTCAACTGCAAAAAAGTGCATTGGATAACCAAATGTTTTAACAATAAAATTTTTCAAATTTACATCGTCTTTTATACTAACTAACAAACCATGATATTTAGGATCCATCGCACTAAATGCAAGAAAAGTTTTATCAGATAATAATAAAAAACTTTTGTTTAAAATAGAAATAATTTCATTAAAATTATTATCAAATTGATAGGTTTCTAAACCTGTTTTCAGTTTATCTTCTATTTCTTTTCAATCATAAGGAAAATTCTTAGCAAAACGTTTTCCTAGTACAATTAAATTCATTAACTCATCTACAGTTATATTGTTTTCTGGTCTATTATATTTGTAAACATAGTCCAAATTTTTATTGTAGACTTGATCTATAGGTTCTTCAACTTTTAGGTTTGTTTCAAAGTTATTTGATTGACTTGAATCTAAATTTGTCATTTCCATATTATCGCTTGGATTATTTGGTATGGAACTAGCTAATTGTTCAGTTTTATCATTAATTGAATCAACATTAATGTTATTTTGATTAGTTTTGGTTTCGAGATTATCTTGATACTCTAAATCCAAATCCTCTTTAATTTGCAACTCTTCTGGAATATTGGTTTCTAAAAATTGATCATTTACAAGAATCTCGATGTCGTTTTTTCAACTTGTGCTATTTAAAAAACTTGAATTATCTTGCTGCTGATAATGTATTTTAATTTTAGATTCACTTGACTCTTTCGCTTGAAAACTAGGTTGTTGAACAATTTTATTTGCATTTTTATAAATGGTTGTTTCAGGAATTGGTCGTTCAATAGTTGTTTTGTCTGTAGCCTTTTTAGAAATTATTTTTATAGCCATTAATTCTAGGTAAGTCAATGGATTATCTTTATAAATCAATTCACGAAGAGTTTCATAAATCGCTAATAAAGATTTATAAGCAAAATTTCTATCAATTCGAAGATCCATAACTTCATCTCGACTAAAATCACTTATCATTTCGAATGAAGCATTAGTTTTATAGATCAATCAACTTTTAATCAAATCAATTAATTGGTGCAAAAACAAACGAGGTTGCTTATTTTGGTTAAAAACTTCATGTAAATCTTGAAGAGCTAGTTTTAAGTTCTCAGAAGCTAAATTATTGATAAAACTAATTAATTTAGCATTTGATGTTACACCAAAAAGACTTTCAACAGCTTGTTGCTCAATATTACCATTACTATATGTTGCACATTGTTCTAAAAGAGAAATAGCATCACGTAAACTTCCTTCACTAAGTTTAGCAATACTTTCAAGAGCGTTTGTTTCATATTTTGCCCCCTCTCTATCAAGAATTGAGGCAAGTCTGTTAACAATTTCTGATGTTTTTGCTTTTGAAAAATTATAGCGCTGTAGTCTAGATAAAATAGTGAGAGGTATTTTATGAACTTCTGTGGTTGCTAAAATAAAAATTACATGCCGTGGAGGTTCTTCTAAAGTTTTTAAAAAAGCATTAAAGGCACTAGTGGTTAGCATGTGTGCTTCATCTAGAATATAAATTTTAAAAGGGGAATGTTGAGGTAAAGTGTGAATGTTTTCAATTAGTTCTCTAATTTCTTTTACACCATTATTAGATGCTGCATCCATCTCAATAATGTCTAATGAATTATTAATATTGCTAATACAAAAATCACAAGGTATAAAAATATCACGTTTGTGTTGACAATTTATAGTGTTAGCAAAAATTTTAGCTAAGGATGTTTTACCTGTACCTCTTGGCCCTGAAAATAAAAATGCATGAAAATATTGTTGTGATTGAACAATATTTTTAAGACTTTGAACAATATATTCCTGTCCAACAACATCAGAAAAAATTTGTGGTCGATACTTACGGTATCATGCTAAATAATAATTATTATTTGTTTTCATAAATTTTTAATAGTTCGGATTCTATTTGTTTATCACATTTTACAAACCCTATAGCGACTCCTTCAAGACCTATGTGAATGTTAACAACATTGGGTAAGACATCAACAAAAATTTTTTTGTTCGTTAATTTTTGAAATTCACTAACCAAATCATTGATATTTGAATTATGTGAGTGGAGTACAACAGGGAAATATTCTTCATCTTTAAATGTTTCTGCCATTTCACCAAAATGTTTTATAAGTGTTTTTTCAAAATTACGGCCAACCCCTTCTTTTTCTAATTTCCCATTTTCTAATTTTATAACAGGATAAATTTTAAAGAGCCTAGCAACAGCAGCCGCCGCTGGTGAAAGTCTTCCAGATTTTACAATGGATTGTGTTGAAAATGGAACAGCTAAAACTTTACCATCATATTCTAAACTCATTTGATCAAAAGCTTTTTCAAATTCAAGTCCTTCTTTTAAATTTTTCTCAAATTTTAATAAATCAATAACAGTCAATCAAGTGAGTTTGGTTGAGTTTACAACATATAAGTTAGAAATTTTTAATTCTTTTAAGTAATTTGATTGTGAAGATAAATTTTTGCTAATAGGAAACACAACTACTTTATCATATTCTTTAGATAAACTTTCTAATTTTTCCTGCATTAATCCATAAGGAGTAGTTCCTGTTTTTAAATTACTGTTTGCATCCATCAAAGCAGTTTTTAATTCAGATGGCGAAATATCAATACCATCTAGTTTTTGTTCACCATTTACATCAATACTTAAAGGTAAAAAAAATCAACCTTTTCCTTCAACCTGCTTAGGTGATAATCCGGTTGAAGAATCAACAACAATAGCAATTTTCATAGTTTAAAAATTATAATAGAAAAATTCAGTTTGACTTTTTAAATTTTAAGTTTTTATTTTTACTTATTTTATAAATAGTAATAAAATTATAGTATTATGAATTTTACAAATTTTTTACCAAATGATAAATTGCAAAAAATCACTAGTAAAGAACTGAATTTATCTTTTGATTTTGAAGTTGAGAGTTACAGTTATCGAATTTTAAAAATTAAACTTAATGGAATGCTTAGAAAATTAGATTTTAATGATAAATTTTTCGGTTGATTCATGGAAGATTTGATTTATTTTTTAGACAAAAATAAATATGCTCGCCGTTGAGATTATGAACAAATTTATATTTATAATATTGATAGTTTAAAACTTGGCGAAAATCAGGAAAGCTTTGAAAATCAGTTTAAATCTATTTCAAATTTTGATTTACTTGTAGGAAAATAAAAGGATAATCATGAAAATTTATTATTGCAAAAATACTAGTCCATATACTACTTTGGTTTTAGAAGAAATGTTATTAAAAGATGAAAATATTAATGAAGATATTTTATATTTTTATCAACACGATAATGCTATTATCATTGGTAGAAATCAAAATATTTATGAAGAAGTTAAAATTGATGTAGTAGAAAAAGAAAATATTGAAGTTTATCGTCGTTTATCAGGTGGTGGAGCTGTTTATCATGATCTTGGAAACATCAATTTTTCTTTTATTACCAAAAAAGCTGGTCATAGCTATGAGAAATTTTTGACACCAATTATTGAATTTTTCCAATCCCTTGGGCTAGAAGCTGAATTTAAAGGTCGCAATGATGTTCTAGTAAATGGTGCAAAAGTGTCAGGAAATGCACAAGCTGTTCACAAAAATAAAATGGTACATCATGGAACCATTTTATTTGATGCCAATTTAGCTAAATTATCTGAAGTTTTGATTCCATCTAAATTAAAAATTGAATCAAAAGGAATTAAATCTATTCGTCAAAGAGTTACTAATATTTTAGATGAATTAAATTTTGAACTTTCTCATGATGAATTTATCAAAAGATTAGTTAGCTTTTTTGAAAACAAGTATGAAAATAAAGCTATTTTGATAGAAACTATTTTAGAATCACCAGAAAAAAAAGAAATTTTTGATAAATTATCAAGTTTTCGCAAATCTAAGGAATGAGTCTTTGGTCACAATCCTATGTTTAAATATGAAAACAAAGTTAAAACAAGTGGCGGAATTGTTCAAGTTAAAGCCAATATTGAGCAAAACACTATAAAATCCATTAAGTTTGAAGGTGATTTTTTATCTCAGGGTGATGCTCAAGAAATTAGTTCTTTATTAATTGGGAAATCTTTTGAACGTCAAGAAATTGAAAATATATTTAATTCTATTGAAAATTTTGATGAATATTTTGGCAGCATCCCTCAATCTGAATTATTAGATGTTATTTTTGGGGTTTTAAGTAGTAATGATTAAACGGAGTACTACAATCATAGATGAAGAAGAAATTTTCTATATTTTTGAAGACACAGGTAAACCGAAAGTTTTGTTTTTACATGGTTTTAATTCAGCGCATTCCTTTGTTTTCCAATTAGAAAAGCTTGAAAATCGTGATTATGATATAGTTGCCTTTGATTTTCCGGGTTGTGGAAAATCAAGCGCTAATAAAGACATTGATATCACTTATTATCAACAAATTAGTGCTAAATTTGTTGAACTTTTTAACCTTAAAGGCAGCTTGGTTGTCGCTCATTCACTTGGTAGTGCTAGTGCTTTGTATTTGCTTAATAACAAATTAGTTAGTTATGCACTTTTAGGTGGTCCTTTAAACCCGTTTACTGTTGATGATGCTCTTAAAATTAGAGCTAAAACCTTAAAACATTGATTACTTCCAAAAACATTGAAAGATGCTGTAGAAAGTTCTAAAAGTTTAGTTTTTGGTAATAAAAATAACTATAAAGATCAACTCAAAAAAATAGGATCTATGTTCTTAAAATTAACTCAAATAAAATATAAATTATTTTCTTTTATGGTCAATAAACAAATTTTAAATTCTAAATGACTTAAAGAAAATCTAGAACCATTGTATGCAAATAATGAAAATTATGAAATTATTTCAGGTCGTCAAGATTTATTTGTTCCTTTAGAAACATTAGAGCAAGTAAGAAATAAATACCACATTTCACTAAATGTTTTAGAAGAATGTGGCCATGCATTGTTTTTTGAAAAATCTGAAAAAATCAATGAAAAAATCAATGAATTAGTTGGAAAAATTAAGCCTGATGTTGTTCTAAAATAAGTTGGGCTTTTTCTTTAGAATCCAGGTGCTCAATTACTAAAAAAGCTAACTCTGCAGCACTATCTGCATTTCTTGCACTAAAATAGTTGCCAGTTTTACACACTTTATCATCAACTCTATTTTGATAATTTTGTGAATTTTCAATTGGGTAAGAACTAAATTTGAGATTCTTAGTAATATTTTGTTCATAAAGGGCATTTGGAGCATCACAAATTGCAAAAACATACTTGTTGTCTTGAAAAAACTCATTTATTAAATCTAAAGTTTTTTGGTTTGTTCTAAGTAATTGAACCGCCTTTCCACCTGGAACAAAAATAGCATTAAAATCACTTGATTGTCAATGGTTTTGTGCTTCAATTTTTACAATTCCAAATTGTCCAGAAACATTTTTATTTTCAGGATTATAAAAATTGATTTCATTAAATATTTGAGCTTTTTTTATAATTGACAAAAACGTTGTTAGTTCAATATCTTGAAAATTGTCAAGTAAAATAACCAATAATTTATTCATAATATTCTCCTTTAAAAATTAGTTGTTTAATTTTGAAATAATTTTTGATGGCTGAGTTGAATATTAAAGTTGTTCTATTACTATATTTAGCCATTTTGCTTTCAAAATTGTGTTTTTGGAAAAATTTGTATAAATTTTTCAAAGTTGTTTCACATTTTTCAAAATTTTTAATAATAAATTTTGCATTTAAGCCAAAAAACAAATGTACTAAAATATTTTTGAAAAAAAACTGTTCAACAACATGATTTCAAGTTTGAGTGAAATTATTTTCTTTGATTAACGTGTGTAAATAAATCAAATTTGCATGAATACCTTTTATTCTACTAATGCTTGGTTTTTTAGATAAACCTTTTAAATTCAAATCATATTTGTATGTTTTCTTTGAAATATAATAAGTTTTTTGAGCCATCATCATTGAAGCAAAACTAATTGGCACATCTTCGAAAATGTGGCCATCAATAAATTTGAGTTTTTTGTCCAAAAACCATTGTTTTTGAAAAACTTTATTTCAAACAAAAGGTGAATTATCAGCTGCAAAATTTATTGGTAATTTTCAATCATTAGTATTTCATTTTCATTTTGATAAAAAATTAATGACAGGCATTCTATAAAAAATAAGAGAATATCTAGCATAAATAATTTCATAATCTTGTTGTTTTAAAACCTCATTAAAAAGTTTTATGGTGTTTTTGCAAATTAAATCATCAGGGTCCATAAAGTAAAAATATTCACTAGGACACTGACTAATTAGAGTGTTTCTTGCATTAGATAGGCCTTGATTTTTTTCTAAAAATATTGCTCTATAATTTGTTTTTCCTTGAATAAATTTTGCAATCATGCTAGCTGATTTATCAGATGAACCATCATCTAAAAATAAAATATTGAAGTTAGAATCACTTTGTTTATTTAAATTTTTAAATAAACGAGGCAAAAAATTTTGCTTATTATAGCAAGGTATTAAAATAGTAATTTTATTCATTTTCAAAAATAGATTTTACCTTATTTAAAATAGATTGGTTAATTATTTTGGACTGATTTTTGTGAGCATCAATACTAAAAACATAAATTTTTAGTATTGGCTCGGTGCCAGAAGGCCTCATGGCTACCCATGAGTTGTTTTCAAATAGTATTTTAATCATATTTTCAGCTCGAATGTCTTCAAATCCTAAACGATAATCGATAATTTGAGCAATTGAATAGTCAAATTTTAATTGACTAAATTTTTGCAAATATTCATTTAGATAACTAAACTGATCATCACTAAATGTTAATGAGTAGACAGTGGATGTTGGGTATCCATATTTTTCATAGATTTGTTCTAGCCGCTTTGCTAGCGACATTGGTTTTTCGGAAAGAATTTTTCAGAAAAAAACAATTATTTGTAATGCATCTTTATCAAGCGACAGTTGTGGGTAAATTAATGATCCGTAACTTTCTTCAAAAGCAAAGTTAGTAATGTTTGGTTTGCTTAAAATTTTGTTAGCCACTCACTTAAAACCTGTTGGGATGATTTTAACTTGACAACCTATACTTTTTCCCATGAGTGCTGGTAGTGATGAAGAAACAAAAGATGTTATTAACTGAGAGTTGCTGTTTAAATGGTTTTGCTTAATTAAAAAATCAACAATTAAAGTGGCCATCTCATTACCATTAAAATAATAAAACTGATTGCCAATTTTTTCAACAACTCCCAATCTATCAGAATCAGGATCGCTAACAAAACCGTATTGCAAGTTTTGTTCTTCCATTTGTTTTTCCATGAGTTCAAAAGCTTTTTTGTCTTCTGGATTTGGAGATGAAACAAAATGAAATTTAGTAGATTTTGGCATTTGTTTTTCAACAAATTGTAAATTTAGTTTAATTTTTTGAGCAATTCTTTTTACAACTTGCCCACCTGTACCATGTAAAGGTGAGTAAATATAACTTTGATTTTTATTGGTTGTAAATGGAATTAAGTCTAAAAGTTGATTTATATAATTGTCAATTAAATAATCAACTTTAACAATTTTTCTAGAAAAATGCAATGTTTTACTACTAATATTTTTAGTAGTAAATTTTTGATAATTTTCAAAAAAATTAGTAATTTGAATAACTTGATCAGGCAAAATTTGAAAGCCCAATTTATTATATATCTTAATACCATTATATTGAGCAGGATTGTGTGATGCTGTGATAATGATCCCGCCACATGCTTTTAATTGTTTGATGGCAAAAGAAACAATTGGAGTTGGACAAATATCTTTAAAAATGAAGACTTTTATTCCAAAATTAGCTAAAATACGAGCAGAAATATTTGCAAATTGCAAAGATTTTTGACGATTATCTCTAGCAATAACAATTCCCTGTTGTCGAACATCAGGGAATTGTTTTAATAAATATTTAGCATAACCAAACACTACACGTTTTACGTGATTTTCATTAAGTTGGTTGGGCAAATGACCTAGTATACCTCTAATACCGGCAGTTCCAAATTCTAGCATTTGCACTCCTTTATTAAAATTTTATTAATTAAAATATGGTTTTAATGCTTTAGGAATTACAAATTCACCATTTTGCTGGTACTGCTCTAGTAAAATCGCAACAATTCTATCAATTGCAAGTCCTGAACCATTAATTGTGCAAGCGAATTGAATTTTTTGATTTTCATCTCGATAACGAATTTTAGCTCTTTGGGCTTGAAAATCGCCACAAAAACTTACAGATGAGACTTCACGATATTTGTTTTCAGAAGGCATTCAAGCTTCTAAATCAATAGTTTTTTGTGATGAAAACCCCATATCACCAGTACATAGAACAATTTGGCGATAAGGAATTTCTAAAAGTTCTAAAATGTAACTAGCATCCTCAACGGTTTTTTCAAACTCTTGAATACCATCTACTTGGTTTGTGAATTTCACAAGTTCAACTTTATGAAATTCATGCATTCTAATGATCCCCCTAGTATCTTTTCCAGCACTTCCAGCTTCTGAACGATAAGATTTACTATAACCTACAAAGGCCTGTGGTTTTGTAAGATTAATAATTTCATCTTGATAATAGTTGGTAATTGGCACTTCTGCAGTTGGTACTAGTCATAAATTTCTACCTTCAATTTTATATAGATCTTCTTCAAATTTAGGTAACTGACCTGTACCATAAAGTGATTGACTTTGCACTAAAGTGTTAGCTAAAATTTCTTGGTAACCACGACTTGTGTGAGTATCTAACATGAAATTCATTAAAGCTCTAACTAATTTGGCTACTAAAGTTTTATAAATTACAAAACGTTGACCTGAAATTTTGACAGCACGATGAAAATCTAAATAATCTTTTTGAATTCCAAAATCATAGTGTGCTTTACCTTCAAAAATAGGATTTGGCTTACCCCAGGTTTTAATAACAACATTATCATTTTCATCTTTACCAATTGGAACATCATCTTGTGGGAGGTTAGGAATTGCAAGTAATTGGTGATTTAGTTGTTCTTCTAAAACTGTAAACTTAGACTTAATGTCTTCAAGTTTTTTGTTTATTTCAACAACTTGAGCTTTTTTTTGTTCAACATTTTCACCATTTCTAATAGCTAAAGAAATTGTAGCAGTTACTTGATTTCTTTGAGCTTGCAGGTCAACAATTAATGCTTCTAATTGATTTTTTTCAACTGCTAAGTTGTATAAATCATCAATTTGTGAAACATCAAAATTACGAGTTTTTAATTTATTTTTAATTAAATCTTTATTTTTAATTAAAAAACGGGCATTCATAATTATTTGTTTTTAATATTATAAAAAGCTTTGTGACCTGGGTATGAAGAGTGTGATGAAATTCTTTCTTCAATTAATAATAAACGATTATATTTTGCAATTCTATCTGTTCTAGAAAGTGAACCGGTTTTGATTTGTCCAGCATTAAGAGCAACTGCTAAGTCAGCAATTGTGGTATCTTCAGACTCACCTGAACGGTGTGAAACAACAGCTGTAAATCCAGCTTTTTGAGCAAGTTGAATAGTGTCAATAGTTTCACTAACAGTTCCAATTTGATTTAATTTAATTAGAATTGAGTTGATAGCTTGTTTATCAATAGCTTCTTGTAAGATTTTTGCATTAGTTACAGTTAAATCATCACCAACAATTTGGTGTGTTTTTCCAAAACGTTCTGTAAATTTAATAAATCCTGCTCAGTCACCTTCTGCAAATCCATCTTCTACTGAAATAATTGGATATTTTGCAAATAACGCACCATAGTAGTCTAATAATTCTTCACTAGTAAAGTCATATTTAATATTTGCTTTTGGATTATTTGCGTGTGCTTGTTTAAGTTTTTTAAAACTATAAACACCGTCTTTGTATAATTCGCTTGCAGCACAATCTAGAGCAATTGCAACAGCGTTTGTTCCTGAAGTTGCAGGGTTGAAACCAGCTTTTTTAATTGCTTCTACTAAAAAGTCAAGAGCTTCTTCATGTGAGTTTAAGTTTGGTGCAAATCCACCTTCATCTCCAACTTGAGTTCCATGTCCAGCTTGTTTTAATAGTTTAGCTAATGTGTGAAAAATCTTGTTTGCAGTTTGAAGTGCCTCTTTAAAAGTTTTTGCGCCTAAAGGCATAACCATAAATTCTTGGAAATCAAGGGTGTTTGAAGCGTGTTCTCCCCCATTGATAACATTTAACATAGGAACTGGTAACTGACTAGGATTTGTTCCACCAATGTAACGATATAAAGGAATATTGAGTTCATCTGCCGCAGCTCTTACAATAGCTAGAGAAACACCTAAAATAGCATTTGCTCCTAATTTTGATTTATTTGGAGTACCATCTAAATCAATCATCGCTTTGTCAATTCCTCTTTGGTTGAAAACACAACTTCCAACAAGTCCAGGAGCAATAATTTTATTAACATTATCAACAGCAGTTTGAACACCTTTTCCACCAAATCAGTTTCCTTCATATTGACTATCTTGATCACGTAGTTCTAAAGCCTCACGTGAACCAGTTGATGCACCTGATGGAACAATAGCAGAACCAAAAGCACCTTTTTCAGTATGAACTTCAACTTGAATAGTTGGGTTACCACGTGAGTCTAAAACTTCACGAGCAAGTAATTTAATAATTTTTGACATATTAACCTCTCTTTAATATTTATAAATCTCTCTATATTTTACTAGTATTTTATTAGTTTTTTGAATTTATATAGTGAAATAGAACTTTTTTGAAACTTTTTGTTCTATTTTCCACAATTTAAATTAAATTTAATAAAAAAAAGCAAAAAAACTTTGCTTTTTTTAGATTGAAAGTAATAATTTAATTTTAAATTAATGCTTTAATCTTCTTTATGCTCCAAAATATCTTTTAGTGTTAAAAAATAAGTAGATTTGATTCGATCATGAATTTTTATGTTTTTATTATTTGTTTCAGATAATTTTTCATTTAGTTCTTCTAGTGAACTAAAACCTGCATAATAAATAGTGTCTTTATCTTTGACTAAAACTAAAATTAAAGAAAATTTTGTGTTAATGGCTGTTTCTGGATTTTGCTTATCTTTGTTAAATATTTTAATGTATTCTTCATATGCTTTGTGAATTTGTTCAGTTTTCTTTTCATCTATATCACTATTGTATTTTTTAACTTCAAAGTAGATAAGATGATTATTTTTTCTAATTACGAAGTCAGGGTATGAATAAGAAATTTCTAGGTTGTCATCAACATAATTAAATCCAATTCCATTATAAACGGGATTTTTTGATCATAATTTTATATTATCTTTATTATTAGATTCTTTATTTTCCTTTTTATTGTCTTTGCTATTTTTCTTAATTTTGTCTCTTTTTGTATAATTTAAAATTTCATTTACAAATATTTTTTCTGGTTCAGAATCAAGTGGAAAATCTTTAATATTTTCATTGTTAATTTTATATGCAAAAGTATCGTTTGTTTCTTTAATAACATTTTTTGCATCTTCATCTTCGAATAAAACAAATTGTTTTGGAAGTTGTTGAATACCTTTAACTTTGTATTCAACATTTTTCTTATCAATTTTCTTTTTAGCTTCGCTATATTTGTTTTTAAACTCTTTAACAAAATTTTCATAAATAATGTATCAAAAAAATTGAGATTTTTGCTTGCTAATATTTATTTTTTGAATGTTTGAAGAATCTTGAAATTGATTAAAATCAATATTTTTATTACAAAAATTCAACAAATCATCTAAATATTTTTGCAAATTGATTGTAAAAAATTTTCTGTGTCTATTAATATTTGTAATATTTCATTTTTCTAGTTCAAAAATATTGTAAATCTTCGAACTATTTGCAATTCAAGCACTTTCGCCATGGCTTTTTTGTTCAGATGCAATATACCCGTTTTCCAAATATTCTTCCATTATTTTATGCAATTTATTATTAAAGTATTTTTGAATTTTTTCCTTATCTCATTGTGATTTATTATCTGATTTGTTAAATGCATCATTTAACACTAAAAATGATAAATCTTCATAGTGTTCAATGAAATCCTCATTTAATTTTTGAACAGTAGATTTTTGAATTTCACCCACTAGAAAATATTCATCCATATATTCATCTTTAAGAGTTGCAATTCGAATATTTTTATTAAATTTTTTATCATCAGTGTTGCTATAAATAAAATATTCATTTGCAATAGATTCATTGTGAAAATTAAAATTAGGATTTGGATTTCTTTTAATTCGTCCAATTGTTTGAATACTCAAATTAGAAGAAGACACATTTCTTAGTTGTACTAACATACATGCTCTTGGAATATTTCATCCTGTGGCAGGCCCAATTTTAAAAATAATTACATCACAAGGAGAGTTTTTTTTAGAAATATCTTGCAAGTTTCAGTTTTCTTTTTGTCTTAAATTTGTATTTTTATTATTGCTGTCAAAATATTTAACTCAAGAAAAACCATGTTTTTCTAAAATATCAATAATTTTCTCTATATTTTTCTCAAATTCTTCTTCATTATTAGAAGATTTGTTGTCAACTTGAATTAGCATTGCCGGGTTGATACCCACAACACCTGGCTCATTTTCACTATCATTGTATTTTGATTTAATTTTTTTAAACTCTTCACAAGCAATATTTAAAATTTCATCACTATCATATTGTTGTCCTTGTTGGAGTCCTTTATTGAATTGCTTTGTAGGTTTGATAAGTTTAATGTTGTCATTAATTAATTCTTTTTCTTTAATTTCGACTAATTGATATATTGAATCAGTTGGTGGTGTAGCAGTCATTTTTAAAATAAAATCAGCTGAATCTTGTAATCCTTGTTCAAAATTACTTAATTTAGATTTATTATTAATTTTTTGCTCAGCTCCGATATGGGCTTCATCTCTAATATAAATTAAAGTGTACTGATTTCTTTTTAATTCATTTAAAAAGATTTCAAGAGAACCTTGAGTATTTAAAATAGTGTTGGTTCTAAAGGTGGCTCCACCCATAATTCAAACAGAATTTGGTTCAGCTTGAAACTCATAGTTTTTTTCAGAAAATGCATTATTGTTTGAAGGGCTCTCAATTCTTTTAATTAATATATTTTGATTATCTATAAAATATCTATATTTTTTAAAACTTTGCTCCATTTGTTTTGGTAGTTCAGCACTAGAGAGTGTCACAATAACAAAAACTAGGTTTAGGTTAAAACCTTTGCTTTGATTTAAATTGATTAATTTGTCTATAAAATTAAGCATCATAAAGGTTTTACCAGAACCAGTTGGGGCTTTAAAATAAACACTTTTATTAATATTATCATCACTTTGTTTTGATAATTGTTTTGATAATATTTGTTCGGCTTTTTCTAGTAAATTTGCAATTGCTTTATTTTGGATATTGGATAATTCCATAATTCTCCTCAGTAGAAATTAAATTTAATTTTATCCATCTGTTTTTTGTGGTTTGAGCGCTAGCAATGAATCTAATAATAATTTGTAGTTATTTGATTTTGTGCTTTCAAGATTAATATTCAAATCTTTAAAAAGTTTTTTGAGTTTATCCATTAACTCATTTAATGTTGTTTGATCTTGTGTCAATGAAACATCAAAATAATTAATGTTATATACATTTAAATTTGATTTATATACTTCATTTTTGTTTGCTCAGTCAAAAGTTTCACCCTTTGTGCCTTGCCCTTTGTTAATTCTAAAGAGTCTTTCGTAAGTAATATTAGTTGCAATATTGTTTTGGTTGTTGGTAGCAAGTGTAAAACTTCGGTTTCCACCATCTTGTCTATTAAGTTCTAAAATAGCATGACCAGTTGTTCCTGAACCTGCGAAAAAATCTAAAACTCTTGCATTTTTGTTTGGGTGCATAGAGATAATATGAGTAATTAAATTAATGGGTTTTGGGTAATTAAAAACTTTATTATCATTAAAGATTGCTTTAACTTCTTTTACACCATTAGTGCTAAATTTATCTGGTGTATCAATTAAATTTACAAATTTATTTGTTCTTTCAATCGTTTTACCATAATTGTCAACAAATTGATATTGTTTTTTATATAATTTGTTGTTTTTGATTTCAATAAGATCTTTTTCAAGTCCCTGAAGTAAATTTTTCTTACTTCAACGCCAACATCAATCATTGTTGTTAAATTTGCCTTGTTGACGTGCCAGTCATTTGTTTTCATCACCACCAGGATAATAATACTTGCCTTGGTACTCAAATTTATAATCCATTTTATTTGAATATGTTAAAGAAGCAACATCTAATTGGGATAGTTTATATTTGCCACGTGTTGCAATGTGTTTGTCTTCAAACTTATAGCTTTTAAATTGTTCATCATTTTGTTTTAATGTATTTAATTTAAATATGTTAATATTTTTGGTATAAAGCAAAATGTACTCAGTAAGATTTTTGGTAAATTTGCTATCATTACCACTTCCTGCATTTTTACTTTTTCAAATCATATTAGTTATAAAATTTTCTTCACCAAAAATCTCATCCATTAAGATTTTCAAATAAGCTTGTTCTGAATCGTTAATTGAAATAGCAATAAAACCATCATCTTTTAGAAGTTTTCTAGCAAGTCTAAGTCGTTCATTCATTAAATTAAGTCAACCATTGCGTGAAAATTTATCACGATAAATAAATTTTTTAGACTCAATATTTTCTTTGTCATTAGTAACAGAATTACCATCATTGTGTGTTGCTTCAGTGTTGTATGGTGGATCAATATAAATAATGTCGTATTTAGATTCTAAATCCGATCTCTCTCTCTCTCTCTCTCTCTCTCTCTATGAGAAGAAGATTTTTGAGAGCATCATAGTTTTCACCAATAATTAAATTATTGGAATTTGAACTATTTTCATCAAATTTGAAACTTAAATCTTCATTTTTTTCCAAAATTGCAATAGTTTTTGAATCTGATTCTGGTGCTATATCAAATCGATAACCTATTTTTACTCTTTGAGCTACAAATTGATAAATATATTCAAGTTTTTTGTCATCAAATTTTTCCAAAATTTCTTTGGCCAAATCTTTTTGGTCTTGATTAAATTCCTTTGATGAAATTTCATCAATTAATTTTTTGTATTCTTCTAATAATTTCATATTGATCCTTTTGCGAAACAATTATTGTTTTAAAGTTTTATTATTATAAAAATTCAATTTATTTTTCTGCTTGTAAAATAACAAAAAAAGTTCATTTTTTAGGTTAAATTATTTGATTTTATTTGCTACTTTACTTTTTTCAATCCCCTTTAAAACATAGAGTTATTTTATATTATTTACCATAAAATGTGGTATATTTATAGTTATTCACAAAAAATATGCTAACTAAAAGCATTATTTTTGAATTTTTGTGATATATATTTTTTATTATTAAAGATTTTATTTTGGAGTATTTCATATTTTTATGTTCAATAAAATAAACAAAAAGTTCTTAATTATTGGTCTTGGAGTAGCGGCATCTGTTGCTATTGTTGCAACTCCATTAGCAATAGTTTCAAAATTCACATATCAGGGTGATTCTATCAAAAATGTACAAGATGCATTAAACATGATTGCGAATGTGTCCTTTCAACAAGGAGAAAAGCAAGGTCAAATTAACAAAAAAACAACTTACCAAAGTTTAAAATCATTTTATTTTGACTCCGAAAACCAAAAAAACGACAAAGCTGTAGTTTCTAACTTTGATTTTTTTGAAAAAGATAAGAGTGCAAATCAATTCACTAAAATTGATAAAGAATCTTTTGGTGGTAACTTTGAAATTGTAGTTGATGATTTGAAAGCAAATGATAAAAGTCAAAACTTCACCATCTTTTATTATGTTCAAAGCACAAAAGAGAATGAATTTGGTAAAAAGCTTAAATCTGAAGTCAAACAAGCAGAACTTAACTTTGGTGTTAAACCAGAATTTTTATTAGCAACAGAAGCACACTCAAAAGTGGGTGAATTTGAACAAGCTATCAAAAATAATGATAGTGACTTATCACTTAATCCATATACTATTCAAGATTTTAAAACAAGAGTAGAAGCAGGTAATACTTTTATTAGACCACTTGCATTAGTTACTAAATCTGATTTTGTTAATGATATTAATAGAGCTAGTTCATTAAAAGAAGTACTTCAATTATTAGATAGATACTTTAATTTTTCATCAGTGTTTAATAGAATTTTTAAAAAAGGTGACTATCAATTCAGTTTAATTAAAAACCCTAATTTATCACAAAAACCAGGTGAAGGTCAATATATTACTCAAGTAAATGATGCCGGAAAAACCTTATTCCGCCTATATTTAAAAACTGAATTATCAAGCAC
Source organism: Mesomycoplasma sp. (assembly GCF_056854695.1). Lineage (NCBI taxonomy): Bacteria > Bacillati > Mycoplasmatota > Mycoplasmoidales > Metamycoplasmataceae > Mesomycoplasma > Mesomycoplasma sp. Next base: position 150,648 of record NZ_JBXGGF010000009.1, on the reverse strand, counting down.
ATATAAAGCAGAACACTCATATTTACCAGAATTGGATGCAGCACACATTGATACTATTGACTTTGATTTATCAAGTGATAAATTTAAAGATTTATTTTTAAAATCTAATTTTACAAGCGATTGAACAGTAAATACTCCAACTAAAAAAACAGATTATTACACATCTACACCTGATATAGATGCAGCTAGTTCAAAAAGTTCAAAAGTAGCAGCAGTTGTTCAACACACAGTAACTGCTGTTGCAGATACATCTACAACAGATGAATCAAACAAATCCAAAAAAGTGGATTCAAGTAAAATAAATGTTTTTGATTTTTTAAGTCAGATTGATAGTAGTTTTTTTTCAACAAAAGAAGAACAAAACCAATTTGTAACTTCATACATTAACTCTATGTTGAAAAATAATTTAACACCAACTTATAATGGTCAAGATGCAGGTATTAAATTATTAAATGAAAAGGAAAAAGCATTACTTTTCAACTATTATGTTCAAGTGGATGCTGATTCATTGACACTAACATATGATGAGAAAGAAAATAAACCAGTTATTGAAGGAAAACTGATTTATTCAGTTGCATCTAAATCAACAAATATTGAAAAAGAAGATAAAAGTTTAAATCCTCAACAATTTTCTACAATTTCATTTAAATTAGATAATTTCAAAGATTTTGATTCTACTGTAACTAAGGGTCCTGAAAATAAAGAGATTGCATACCCATACAAAGACATAAAAGCACCACAATCTTTTGAAGACTTTTTGTTTGACAATGAAGATATTGACAATCTTGTATTTGATAATGGGGAAAATAAAAAAATATTGTTATCTGAGTTTAGAAAAGCGTATCTTTCAAATGATAATCAAACAATATATAAATTATTGTCCGACCCTAATTATTATGGATTAGTTTTAAATTCAGCTAAAAATTTAGATGCCCTTACAAAAGAGTTTCAACTTCCAAGTTTAGAATCAATTCCATATACTTTTAAAAATGCAACTAGCAATACCAATATTCAGAATGGTATTTTAAATATTGATTCAAATATTTTCAAAAATAATATAGATGTATTAAGATTCTATTTTGCTTTAGAAAAACAAGGATTTACTAAAGTTGCACAATACTTGTTTGATATTTTAAAATCAACAGGCAATATTCCACAAGATAGTCAATTGAATATTAATCAACCTGTTTTTGAACAATTAAGTAAAATAAGATTAATTAAAGCTGGGGAAAATGGATTTAATACATTTTCATTTGCAAATAGCTACCAGTTAAATAAAGATAATGCACAAGCAGCTAGTACAGTCGCACCTTCTTCAAAAGAAGTTGATGCTTTTGATGATTTCTTAGACAAGCCAAAACCAGGTGCCTCTACACAAAGTTCAAATGATAATAGTTCAATAGATTTTTCAAGCTTGTCCGCTTTTGATATTAGTTCAAATATATCACAACAAATTCAACAAGGAACCATTACTAGTGATAGCGAAATTTTAAAATCTGTTAATTCTTGAAGTTCTGATCAAAATGAAAGTAAATTTAAATCAGTAGCTGATGTCTTACTTGCTTTTTATACAAAACTACATAATTTTATTAGCGATGAGTCTTTACCTTTAACCAAGATTAATGGCAACTTAGGTTACAAAGTAGAGTTTAAATTAGAAGATAATTCTAATATTAACAAACTTGCAAGCTTTGATCAATCTAATAATGATATTAGTAGTTTAAAAATTCAATATAGATATTTTATTGGGTTTGTTGATCCTAAAAATCCTAATAGTATTCAGCACGGGTTGTTTAAAACTGAATGAAAATCTCTTGGCAAAGATATTGAAGTAACAAATGATGTTCAAACTCCAAGCACATCATTAACTCCAAAATTAGAAGAAAAAATCAAATCTATACCAGAGTACTATAAAACATTTTACTTATCAAAAGAAAAATATGCAGATTTAGGTGGTAATATTGCTGTTAAATATTCTTATAAAAAAGACACACCTACAATGACTATTGAAGATTTATGACAATCATTAGATGCTCCACAAGTTGCTAATTATTATAAAAACACTTTTGGTAAAGACGCTAAATTCTGAGTATTTAGAGCTTTTGCGGATTCAACATCTGCTCCAAAAACAAAAGAGCATGAATTGCCTAAGGCATCAGATACCCCAGTTACCTATACACACACTATAGACGAAGCATTAGCAAAAAAGGCTGGTTTAACAACAACCCAACCAGCCAAAGGAATAGAGTTAACAACCACTCAAGAACAACTAATTGAAGAATCTAAAAAAGGTGAAAGTAATGGTGGAGACTCAAATAGATTTAAACAAAACTATAAAGAAATTAGACTTTTTGTGCAATCAGGAAAAGAAATTTCTAAAACTCCATTAATTCTTAAGGTATATGAACAAAACTAATTTATTTGTAAATAAATTTAAGGAAATATAATATGTTAAAAAAATTATTAAATTGAAAAGTTGGTCTTATTGTTGGTGTTTCAACTGCAGCATTTATTGCAATAGTTGCATCTCCACTTGTTGCACAAAAAGCAGTTAGAGAAGATTTTGCAAAAAAATATTCTCTTCTAAATCATGATAGTTCTAAAGCTACAAGTTTGTCTGTTGACTTTAAATTAACAGAAGATAAGTTTAAAGAATTAGCACAGCAATTAACTTTAAATAATGATTACAAAAATAAATTAAGTGCACAAACTGCACTTGAATTAGACAATGATAATTCATATGTTTTTCAGTTAGTACAAGCTATTGATTTTAGTCCTTTTAAATCATTAGACCCAGATATGGTTTTTGAATTAAAAACAACAAGTGCTAATGAAAACTCTAGTGCAGCTACCACTGTCGATGGTAACACTATTAAAAACGTTGTGCTAACTGGTATTGATTCAAAAAATAGTATTTATTATCAATCTATAGGTAATATTCAAGGATTTGGAACTTCTGATGGACAAGATAAAGGCGATTTTTTCATTGATGAACTACAATCAGGTCTTCAAGTAAATTCAAACATTGCTTTTAGTGAAAAACCAGCAACTCTAACAGCTATTGCATTGCAACAAGCTTTTGATAAAGCTTATCAAGAATTTAAAGCCCCAGTTATTTCAACACCAGCTGCACCTTCAACACCAGCTGCGGCATCTAAATTAGCAACTGATTCGCCCGCACCAACTCCTAAAGGAGCAGACTTTGTTGCCCAGTTACCAAACAAAAATGATCATAGCAATCCAATTGCTCGTGCTTTTACAGCGATGTTGCCTAATGTAGGAAAATTAAATTTAGTTGACCGTCAAGGTAATCCTACATTATTGCCACAAGGTTACATCTTGCAACCTAAATTAGTAAATGGTAAATTATCATTTACTAATTTAGATGATGTTCAAAAAACATTATCACTAGAGATGGAAATTGTGAAACCAGATGCAAACAAAACAATAGTTCCTGTTGAATTGAAAGTAACTAATTTAGTTCAAGTAGAATCTAATTTTGAAAATGCAGTTAAAACAAACTTTAGCAAATCTTATCGTATTAAACCTGAACTTGCTAAACTTTTAAATGATACTAATGTAAGTTTGGCTTCAATTATTTATGGAGATTCAATTCCAAAAGCTCTTAGTGATTATGTTGCAGCAGAACCTGTAATTTCAAGTACAGAAACTACTCCAACAAATCTAACAAATCCACCAGCTCAAAGTACAACAAATCCAGTAGAAACTCAAAGTCCAATTACAAACCCATCAGCTCAAGCTAATTCATCTCAGTCAGATGGAACTAATAGAAGTAAATCAACAAACGGTCAACAAAAAATTGTTACTCCAGTTGAAAAGAAAAATAAGGCATCAGATGCTATAATTCAATTGTTTGCTGGAAAAACACTAGCTGATCTTCAAAAATTTGATTTTTGATATACACAAACAGGAAGTCTTGGTCAATTATTAAATTCAAATGACGCGCTTCCAAAATATAGTGATTTTAATGTTGATTTTGCTCATGATAATAGTGGAGCATTAATCAAACCATCACAAGAAGATATTGAAAAAGGTAAAATTTTATTCAACTTTGGTTATGCAACTACATTTGCAAACCCAGTTGATTTACCAAATGGAGTTAAATTAAATCCAGATAGAACAAACTCCGTATTGCAAAGTGCTAATATTAAAATTAATGGAGACATTGAAGCATTACGTGGTCAATTAGCTTCATTATTTGGGAATTCAGCAACATTAGTTAACTTAGAACAAAGTAAATATAATTATGTGTTTGTAAATGATTTAAATTCATCTTTTGTACCATTAGCCCAAGTCTTTAACAAAGCTATTCAAGAAAAAGCTAATGCAAGCAAACTAGTTGCTGATACACATGCGCAAACTAGTGGCACTGGGATTCAACAACCCCAACAACAAACTACAGCAGGTGGACAATCACAAACCCAAACTGGTGGTACTACATCTTTAAAAGCTGGTACTGGTGTATCTCCACAACCTCCAGCAGTTAAACAACCAGCAAAACCAGCAGCTCCAGCTAAACCTGTTGAATCAATGGTTGACCAAGTTAACCAAGCTGGTGCTCAATTCTTTGGCTTTTTAAACAATGTTGGTTCACTCGATGCTTCACAACAAGACAAACAAATTAAAAGACCTGGTGAACTTGTAAAAAGTTTAATTGACAAATTTGTAAATTCTTCACTACCAAACAAAAGTGTTACTACTAGTTATGATGGAAATTACAATGTTATTTTAGTTACTAAAAAAGATAATGTAGCTGCTCAATATGTAATTACCATTCCAGGTGTAAACCCAACAAACAAAGCATGAACAGAAATTAGACAATACTCACCAACTGTGTACTTTGATGCAACTGGAACTTCAGTAAGAATTGATGCAAATGCTCAACAAGAAAACAATTTGTCACTAAGTGACCTCAATGACAAAACACTTGAGTGAAAAACTCAAGGAGTTCCACAACACGATAGTGTAAATGGTGTTACTTTAGGAGATTCAAGTTTAAACTTTGATATTAAATCTGAAGGTATTAAATATAGTGATAAAGCAACTACATTAACTAATGGTTCATTGTTTATGGCGTTTAGTGTAGATCAATTACCAAAAGATACTAACAAACTTTATTTATTAAAATCTAAAGACAAACCTTTAAATAGCACTGATACTACAGATAAAATTCCATCAGGTATTAATGTGTTTATTCAAAAAATGCCTAAACCTGACACAACAGTTGCAACTAATTTAGCATCTGTTAAAGATAGTTACATTATTGGGCTTGAGTATGGTGAAATACCCGGTGTAGCCCCAGTACCAAGTGTTGGTATTCATCAAGTAACACGAGCTACAAATACCCCAGCAGCAACTATTATTGGACTATTTACAAGTCCAGTTGATCTTGAAACAGCTGCTAATAAAGGAACTTCTACTGATAACAAACCATTTGTTATTGGAAAAACAGGCTCAGATGTTCACTTAGGTGATGCTACATTTTCACAAACATTTAATGGTTACAAAAAAATGGAAGACTTTTTAATTACTCAAGGTGAAACATTTCTTTTAGAAATTAATATAAGTAAAAAAGACAATACAACTAAAAGTATTGAATTTATTTTAAGATCTTCAAAAAATAATGATCCATTAAATCAATATATTAAATCTACAATAACCTTTGATACAAAGAATCCATCTTTAACTACCGATTTAGGTCTTCCATACTTAGGACGAGGAATTGACTACAACACAATTGGTGGTCGAACTGAAGGAAGTAAAGGTTTATTTAATCTTAAAGGATTTGCAGTATTTAGCAATAATGGAGGAGCCAAAGATTCTAATCCGTTAAACCCAATAGTAAAAAGTGATATTGCTAAAGCATTTATAGATCAATACTTCTATAAATTTAAAGCTAATAATTAAAATATTAGTTACACTTAATAAATAAAAATTGCCTATTAGAAGGCAATTTTTATTTATTCTTTTTAATATAAAAAAATTATTTTCAATAGGATTTTTTAATTGGAAAGTCTTTGGCTAATTGAGCAACTTGTTTTTTAAAATCAAGTATTTGAGTTTTTGTAAGTGTTTTGAGAGTTAAAACTTGATGAACAATTTCACCAATTTGCTTAAACTGGTAAGTTTTAAAACCGCGTGAAGTCATTGCTGGTGTACCAAATCTGATCCCAGATGTAATCATAGGGCTTTTAGTATCATTTGGAATTGTGTTTTTATTTGTAATAATATTAATAGATTCAAGTAAAATTTGAGCTTCCTTTCCAGTTAAGCCATAAGAAGAAAACACATCAACAATAAATAAATGATTAGTAGTTCCGCCTGAGATTACTCTAGCACCTTTTTGGATAAAAAATTCAGCAAAAGCTTTAGCATTTGCTACCACTTGTTTTGCATAATCAACAAACCAAGGTTGTAAAGCTTCACCAAAACCGACAGCTTTTCCTGCTATTGCATGAAATAGGGGCCCACCTTGCATTCCAGGAAAAACAACTTTATTAATTTTAGCAATAATATCTTGATCATTTGATAAAATCAAACCACCACGAGTACAACGTAAAGTTTTTTGAGTTGTTGCTGTCATTACATGAGCATATTTTACTGGTGAGTTTAGCACTTTTGCAGCAATCAGCCCAGCAGTGTGGGCTATATCTGCAAGCAAATAAGCTCCAACTTTGTCAGCTATTTGTCGAAAACGTTTGTAATCAATGTGTCCTGAATATGCGGAGTAACCACAAATAATTAAGTTAGGTTTTACTTCAAGTGCTATTTTTTCAATTTGATCATAATTTAAAAGTTCATTTTCATCAAGTTTATAACTAAATCCCATATAAAACATTCCACTAAAATTAACTTTATAACCATGGGTGAGATGACCGCCACTTGCCAAATCTAAACCTAAAATTTTGTCACCTGGTTTTAGCAATGCGGCAAATACAGCAGCATTTGCGCTTGAGCCAGAATAAGGTTGAACATTAGCATATTCAACACCAAAAAGTTGTTTAGCCCTTTCGATAGCAATTTGCTCAATTTGGTCAATATTATGGCATCCGCCATAATATCTTTTACCAGGATATCCTTCACCATATTTATTGGCTAAAGATGAACCAGTAGCATCTAGAACATCTTGAGAAGCATAGTTCTCGCTTGCAATTAGTTCTATTTGTTCTTGTTGACGTTTAGACTCATCATTAATTATTTTGGTAATTTGTTTATCATAAAGTTTGACTTTTTTATACATAATAATTTCCTAACAAGTTATTTAGTAACTAAATTATATTAGATTCAACTATTATTAATTTAGATTAATTTTATAATAAAACCCAACTTATATAAAGTTGGGTTTATATACATTTATAACTCAAACAATTCTATTTAATTTGTAATCACTTAAATCACTGATTTTTTTCAAACTTAAGTTTAAGCACTTTTGCTCAAAAGAAACTAATAGAGACAGGAATAGCAAAAGCAATGACAAAAATTAAAATATCTAAAATTATAACTAGTGCTATATTTTGTCCCCGATAAAAGAATGGGAATAAAAAGTTAATAAAGTTATAAACAATAGCACCATCATAAACACTTCTTTTGCCATCTTGACTAACGTAACTATTCAATGTAGATATGTAAAGAATTCAAAGAGCAATAAAGTAAGCAAAAATATAAAGAGATAATTTAAAAAACAAACTTTGTGAAACAGTAAAATCTTTTTTAAAATAAATTATTATTACAAATGCAATAAATGGATTTATTGCGTGCAAAACAAGGGATTGGATTGTGTTATATGCTTTTGATCAAGCGTTTGTGTTTCAAGAAATTAATAATCAATAAATTACAAAAGTAATTGATATTCACACAAGAGCTGAAAAGAAAAAGTTTCTTGATCATTTTTTATTACCATAAAACCCTAAAAGAGCAATAGATATACCTAAAATTATGTTAGACTGGTCAGTAAAATAAGTAACAGCACTAAAACCTTTTAAAAAATATTTAAAATTAATATATTTACCTTCAAAAACACTTTGAGTTTCACTAGGTAATTTTGTAACAGCGTCAGTGATTAAAAAAACCAAACTAATTACAACAACTAATATTCCCAAAACCCTTAAAATATTTTTATAAGTAGGCTTTTCTAATTTTAAATAATTATCAGTTAAATTTTTCATTTTATTTCCTTTTTTTAGGTTTTCAAAAAGTAAAATTTGGTATAATTATACTTTTTAAAATAATTTTTAGCAAAAAAAATATGGGGGAACAAATGAAGGCAATAAAATTTTCTATCAAAAAAATTTTTCAACTCAATAGTTGAAAACGTTTTTTTATTGCAACAATTTGTGCTCTAGGTTTGATTGCTGGTGCATCAGTTATTGCAACTAGTTACATTTCTCCTAAAATAAATCGTTCAGCAACATATAGTGGTGGTGCTGAAGTTTTAGTTGCTGTAAAAAATAATGACGGTAGCTTACCAAGTGCTCAAAAAGTGGTTGCTGCTGATAAACAAATTTTAAATAGACTTACAGGTGGGACTAGTCTAAATGGCACTCAAGTTACAATTGAAGGAAAGGATCAAATTCGCATTGTTCGCAAGGGTGTTTATAACGCTGCTAGTTTAAAACAATTAACAGATGAAATTATCAATAAGCCTATAATTACTGTAACAGATTCTAATAACAACCCATTATTTTTAGATGGGAAGTTTAATTCTGACCAAACTTTAGATTTTAATCAAGCCAACCCACAAGATTGAGCATTAAAATTAAAACCTGGTTCAGCAATTGCTATTCCAAATCCATCGCGTCCACAACTTAATCAAGTTCGTGTGAATTTCTTAAATAATGATGCTCAACTTCAGTGAACTAAAGCTACTGAATACATTTCTAAAAAACCTTATGGACAAAATAAGATTTTAATTTGATCTAATTTAGAAGGACTTATCAATTTGGCAAAAAGTAAATTTCCAGAAGAATGAAAAGCTTCTGGCGAAAATATTTATAAATTTGTTCATGTTGATGAAGAAATTACTCCTAAACAATTAGCAGATAAAAAAACACTTCAACCAGCATTAAAGCAATTTCAATTCGATGCTAAAAAATATTTAATTTCCGAAATACCTATTTTTAATTCTCAAAATTCAGAATATTTAAATATTAGTGGTCAATTTAGCTCTCAACAAGCAGCCCAATTAGCTCTTAATATAAATTACTCTAATGCAGATTTTAAATTAGACTTAATTAGTTCATCATTTTTAAATGAAAAAAAATCTAATTTAGCATATATTATTGCTTGAGTTGTTATAACAGTTTCATTATTAGGTATTGCTATATTTTTAATAATTTATTATCGACTTTTAGGACTGATTGCAACTTTTTCGATGGGATTATTTGTATTCTTGTTAGAACTTTTTATAGTTGGTGTTGGAGCAGAGTTTTCTCCTTTTGCAATTCTTGCTACATTTATAGCAGTTTTACTAAATATTGGTGGAACAATCATTGGTTTAGAATCATTTAAAAACAAAATGTATTTAGGTCAAAGTGTTCTTAAATCAAATAGTCATGCTAACAAGAGTTCATTATCAACTATTATTGATTCACACATAGTTGTTTTAATTTTCGCACTTATCTCATTCTTTTTTGGTGCAAAAGAAATTAAAGAATTTTCAATTATTTTAATTTTTGCTGTTTCATTTACATTTATTATTTCAATTACTTTCACTAGATGAGTTAATTTATTTGTTTTAAAAGCAGATTGATTACAACATAAACCATTTTTATTAGGAATTCATACCCAATCATTGCAAAAATTTCATAGAGGCTATAAATCTATCTTTGAGCGTTTAGATTTAAATAAGTTTTTAAAATATGTAAAATGAAGTCCTGTTGTAATTTTGGCTTTAGCAGTGGTGTTTTATATTAGTTTTGCTGGAGCGAATAAGAGTTTATTTGGAGCTAATTTTGCTATAGGTTATCAAAATGGGACTTCATTTTTAATTGAGAGTAAAAATTCTACTTTTGACTTAATTAACTCTACAAAAGCTAATGAAATTATTGGATTTTTAAATAATCAAGGAATAAATTCTTCAAACGCCAATATTGCAATTATGCCAATTAATGCAAGTGGTGATTCATTTAATATTGAAGTTCAAAGTTTTAAAAATTTAAACTCTCAGGCTTCTAACCTTATTAATCAAATTGAATCACAATTTAGCAACATCAAAGCGAGTTCATTTGCAATTACTACAGTTGAAGCCAACAATGTAGTTAAAAGTATTTTTGCAGCAATATCTTTAAGTTTACTACTTATTAGTATTTTTGTATTTTTACGTTATAGATGAAGTTATGCTTTGACATTACTGATTACAGTTGCTTTTAATTTATTAATGATTTTTGCAATATCTATTATTGTAAGAATCCAAATTTCTACACCATTTATGATTGCTTTCCTAGCACTTGCAGCTTATTCTAGTTATGATTTGGTTGTTTACTTTTCAAATATTAGACAAGTTTTAAGTAGACTTCCAAAACATCAAGTTTATTCTAGAGAAGATATTAAGCAACATAGTCGATTAGCAATTCAAGAAAATGCTAAAAAATCTTTTTTAATTTTTATTGTATCTATAATTCTCTTTATTACTTTAGCTCTAGCTTACCAAGCTATTCATTTAAGTTTTGCATTAGTTATGCTTGTGGGATTTGTAGTCGTTTTAATGAGTTCAACTTTTTTTGCACCATTATTAATTGTTGAATTTGAGGTTATACGTAACCGTCATAAACAAAAAAGAATTGATAATAAATTTTGAAATGTTCAAAGAGTTTATGAACAATCTTTTGCAAATATTAATGATTTTGAAAAATAAAATTAATAAAAACGGAACACCATGAATAATTTAAGACCAAAAGGCACCTATGATCTCTTTGACGAAAAAGGTCAACTTTTTTTAAAAATTAGAGATTTATTTTTTCAACTAGCTAATAATTTTAATTTTAACTTTATTGACACACCTATTTTTGAATATTTAACTGTTTTTTATACATCAGGTAAACAATCCGATCTTGTAAGTAAAGAGCTTTATAAATTTAGTGATCGCTCAGATAGAGAAATGGCTTTAAGAGCTGAAGGGACAGCGCCAGTTATGCGAGCTATAGCTGAAAACAAATTATTTTTGAATAATAAAAAATTTTTTTATTTCGGGCAAATGTTTCGCTATGAAAGTCCGCAAAAAGGTAGATCACGACAGTTTTGGCAAGCAGGTTGTGAATTTATAGATTTAAGCGATGATAGCCAAACGTCAGCTTATCAAAAATTAGAAATTTTACAATTAGGTATAGCTTTATTGAATAGGTTAAACATTGATTATAAAATTAAACTAAACTATTTGGCAACTCAAGAAACTCGTGCAAATTATATCAATGCGTTAAAACAATATTTTGAGCAATACAAAGATAAACTGGAAAAAGTTTCTAAAGAGAGATTAGAAAAAAATCCTTTGCGTATTTTAGATGATAAAATTGAGTCTCAAAAGGATTTTGTTATTAACGCTCCAAAAATTAATGCTTTTTATACAGAAGCAGAAAAACAAGATTTTGAAACCATTTTATCAGTATTAAAAGATAACAAAATTACTTTTGAAGTTGATAGTAATTTAGTTCGTGGATTAGATTATTATGATGATTTAGTTTTTGAATTTGTTTCAGATTCACCAGCTTTAGGGCAACGAACTACTATTTTAGGCGGTGGTTGTTACTATAATTTGGTTTCAGATTTTGACATGCCTCCCGCTAAAGGTGTGGGTTTTGCAATAGGGGTTGATCGATTGCTAGAAATTTTGAGTCTAAATACTCAAAATGAGCGTGAAATTGATTTTTATTTATTAGGATTTAATTTTGATGAAATTAAAAAATTTGCGTTTCTAGCAAACCAAATTAGAGAAGAAAATTTTTTAGTTGAATATAACAAAAAAGCAACATCTTTTACTAAAGGTTTTAAAAAAGCTCAAAAAAGTAATGCTAAATTTATAGTATTTTACGAAAAAGACCAACCAGCAAATACTGTAACAATAAAAACGGTTTCCACTGGTGAAAAACAAATAGTGGAATCACTTTCTTTAACAATAATAAAATCATTAAAAAAATAATTTATAATTATAATGTATAATTTCAAGTCTGGAGTTTTAACTTATGATAAATAGCAAAACACTTTCTCGAGAGTTGCTCGAAAAACAAGTTTTTTTACAAGGTTGAGTTCAAAATATTCGCAAGTTTAAGGATAAAATTTTCATTGACTTAAGAGACTATGAAGGTATTTGTCAAGTGGTTTTGGAAGGCGAAGTTATGTCTATCAAGATTACCAAAGAATCAGTGATTAGTGTTATTGGGATAGTGAAATTGCGTTCTAGTGTTAATGAAAAAATTGAAAATGGTGACCTTGAAATTTTAGCTTTAAAAGTTGAAGTTATTTCACTTGCAGCAGAGTTGCCATTTGAAATACATGACGAAGCCAATGCAAATGAAGATTTAAGATTGCAATATCGTTATTTAGACTTACGTCGTAAAGTTGTTCACGACAAAATAGTTTTTCGTTACAAATTTTTACACCAACTTCGACAATATCTTTATGAAAATAATTTTATTGAAGTTGAAACTCCTATTTTGTCCAAATCAACACCTGAAGGTGCTCGTAGCTTTTTAGTACCTACTCGTAAGCAAGGTCATTTTTTTGCTTTGCCGCAATCTCCTCAACTTTACAAGCAATTATTAATGGTTTCTGGATTTAACCGTTACTTTCAAATTGCTCGTGTGTTTCGTGATGAAGACTTGCGTAATGACCGTCAATATGAATTTGTTCAATTAGATTTAGAGTTTTCTTTCCCAACTATTGCAATGATTCAAAGTGAAATTGAAAAAATTATGGTTAGTGTTTTCAATCGTTTTGGAATCAATTTTGATGGAACTTTTGAATCTATGAGTTTTGACAATGCTATTGATCAATACGGAACTGACAAACCTGACTTACGTTTTAAAAACCTATTGATTGATGCTAGTGAACTTACTAATAAGGATGAATTTTTATTTTCGGGCGATACCACTAAAGTTGTGTTTTTAGAAAATCATTTAATTAGTAAAAATGATTATAAAACATTATCTGAAACCATTTTGCAAAATCAAGGTAATCGTTTATTATATTTACACATTAATAATAAAGAGGTTGATTATTATTCATTTAAGACTTCACCAGAACTTATTGATAAAATTGAAAGTTTTGTTGCAAAACAAAACTTTGAAACAGGAACCTTGTTTATTGTTTCAGACAAATATGAAAACACTTGTAAAGCCTTAGGAGCTCTTCGTGTTAAAATAGGTCAACTATTTAATTTAGCAGATGATTCAAAATATCGGTTTGTGTGAATTGTTGATTGACCACTTTTTGAAACTAACTCAGAAGGAGGTTTTTCAGCTGCTCACCATCCATTTACACATCCAACTAGCGAAACTCGTCAGTTTTTAACTAGTGATCCAAACAAAGTGCGCGCACAAGCTTACGATTTAGTGCTCAATGGTTATGAGCTGGGTAGTGGTTCAATTAGAATTGTTGACCAACAACTTCAAAAGCAAATTTTTGAAGTAATTGGTTTAAATGATGAACAAATTGAATCTCAATTTGGCTTTTTATTAAAAGCATTTTCATATGGCGCACCACCACATGGTGGTTTTGCAATTGGTCTTGATAGGTTGTTAATGATTTTAACAAAATCATCATCAATTCGGGAAGTTATTCCATTCCCTCTTAACTCAAAAGGTCAAGACTTACTATTTGAATCACCAACTGCAGTACAAGATTCTCAGTTAGTTGATTATGGATTAAAGCTTAACAAAAAGGAAAGCAACTAATAAATGAGTAAACAAACTAGTGGTAAAAATCAGCTATCAGAAAAACAATTTATTTTTTTCGGCCTTAACTATGTTGTGGGTTTTGGTTTTATAGCTACTATTTCTAAAGTAATTAACTTAGGTGTTTGAGGAATTCTTGTTTTTGTAATTACATCTTTAATTACATTGGCCGTAATTTATTCTTTTGCCCGTGCCGGACAAAAATTCCAATATAAAGCAGGTGGGTCATACGCCTATGCCAAAAGAGTTTTTGGTCCAAAAATGGTATTTTTTCAAGGATGAAACCAGGTTAGTCAAATTATTCTGTTTTCATCAACCACACCATTATTTTTATCAACATTACTTACTAATGTTGACCCAGATAGAAAATGAGTCTATATTTTACTATCACTTTTACTTTATATAGGGTTAATTTCGACAGGTTTTTTTGGTTTTAAATTATCAAAATGATTTATTTTCGGGGCTGCTATTCTCAAGTGAATCACACTCGGACTAGGTATGGGTCTAATTTTGTATTTAATTAGTAAATCCGGCGATTATGGGGTAACTTTTAGAAAATACGGAGCTGTTTCAGTAACATCTATTGCTTCAACCATTTTATCATTTATCTATGCTTATGGTGGTTTTGAATCATTAGCACTTTTATCAGGTAATACTAAAACTAGTAGATTTAAAAAAATAATGTTATTAATTTTTTTCATTATTCTTGCTAGTTATTTCTTGTTTTACATTATTTTTATAGGATTACCAAATCATTTAATTTCTTCATTTGGACTTGAAAAAGTTTATCAATATGTATGAGGATTTGCAGGATTTAGTGTCTTTACTGTTGGTCTTTTATTTAATCGTATCACTAGCACAACCTCCAATCCAGCACCATATGCTAGAATGATTATGCCTTTAGCTGATGATGGATTTTTACCAAGACCACTTGTTAAAACTAACAAACACGGAGAATATAAAAATGCTATTGTTTTAGCAATGTTAATGGCTATTGGATCATCAATTATTTTTACAATAATTCCACAAGCCCTAGGTGTTGGAAATGTTTTTGAAAAAATGCTTGATGCGGGAAATATTGCTTATTTAGTGCAATATTTATTAACTATTGTAACTATTTATATGTGACATATGAAAAAAATTGATAAAATCCCTTTGTGAGAAAGAGTTATTTATATCATTGGGGCAATTGCAATTATTTTTACATTAATATTTTCTCAATTTCCATTCTTGATAGGAGAAAAATCTAATTTTGAAAACTTTTTACCATTAATTTCTTACATAGTTACAATTGCGCTAGGTTATGTTGTGAAAATAATTTCAGATTTCTATAATCAAAGATATTTAAAAAAACATTTCAAAAAATATGAAGATCCAGTGAATGTTGACACTAATCTCAATAATTAGAAACTTAGTTATTCAATATTAATTTAAAATGATAAACTATAAAAAATCAGGTTTAACCTGATTTTTTATTTTTTTAAAATATTTAAAATGAGAAATAAAAAACACAAAGTCTATTTCTTATTTAATTTTAATAAAAAATGTTTAAAAATCATAAACATTAAAATAAACATAAATTTTGGAAGGTTAAAATGAAAACAGCAATTTTAAAGCATCTTAAAAAATATGTTTCTTGATTTGCAATAATTGTGAATTTGTTTTTAGTTATTACTTTTTTAGTAAGTTGTATAAATTTTGACTTTAGAACACCTAAAACTATTACAAATACTAACATTTTATCCAATGAAACAGATGTATATAATTTTGCGTCTATTATTTCGGGCCAAAAACCCAATCCTAAAAAACCTATAAATAATTTTTTAAATTTACAAGATTGAGATCGGGTTCAAAATGTGAGATTTGGATCTTTCGAAAACAATTTTGTTGGCCTTGACAAAATGGTTGCGGTTTTTTTTAATATTTTTTACTCTATCAAACAAAAAGAATTTATTAATCAATTTAATGAAAAAAAATTAAATATTTTTAAAAATAATTTTAAAACTAATTTTTTTAATTCAAATATTAAAAATTTTGAAAAACCCCAAATCAAAAGAAAATGAAAATTAGATGATAAATTAAAAAAATTTTATAATGAACAAATTATTGTTTTTGACTCCAATTACAATTCTAATTTATTTTTTAATCACCGAAGTAATAGCTACTTTATTGAAGAATATTTTAAAAATAAAAAAATTCAATGAGAACCAACTTTAAAAACCTTGTTTTCCTTTAACTTATTAAATTATAACTTTGATTTCTCCTTAAAATCTCAGGATTTGATTCAACAAATTTTGTTATCAATTATAAAGTTTGAGCAAAGTAAAAATGAACTAGAAAAAGAAAAAAATCGAGCAAATTATCAAATATCAATATTGAAAAAACAAATCGCCAAAGGATACAAACCATCTAAAAAAGAAAATGAATTAATCCAGAATCCTAAGATTTTTCTTCCAAGTAGAGACGAAACAAGAAAATTAGTTTACCTAATTTCTCAATTTTTAGATCCAAACTTGCATTTGAGTTTAAATTCCGATTTTGTGTTTTGAAATGATTTTAATATTGGAATAAATAACCAATATTTTTATGATAGAATTCTAAAATATTACAATGAATTTATTTTACCAATTTTAAAACAGTATAAAATTCAAACAATTTTTGAAATTTTAGGTTCCAGCAAATTAAATTTAATTAAAAAATATTTTTACCCTTTAATAACACAAACAATAGCTGAGTAAAATTGTTATAATTTATATTTATACAAGTAGCAATTTAAATAGAAAGGCAAATGTGGAAATAAAATCATTTAAATCAGCAAAACTAAAAGACAAGAAAAAAATTTCTTTTTTTGGTGCACTTTCAATAGTGTTAGGGGCCAGCATTGGTGCTGGAATTTTTTTTAAATCCAAAACAGTGTTGGATGGTGCTGGTCAAAATTTAATTTTTGCAATTTTAAGTTGATTATTTGCTTGTTTTGTCATAGTAGCAATGGCTTTTTCATTAATTGAAATTGCTTCAGCATCTAAAAAATCTAATTTATCCATTATTAGCTGAAATAAGATTTTTAATTCTGATTTTGTTTATCAATTATCTAAAAATTTTATTATTTATCTATATTTACCTTTTACTTATTTTGTTATGCCGGTTTACTTTATTCAAATGTTTCAAGATAGTTTAGCAGCCTTTACTTTATCTAACAATCTAGAATTTCTTCCAAACTATGATTGAGTCATTGTCTTAATAGCTACTCTTGCCATTTTTTATTATTTTTTAGCTATTGGCTTAAACACAAGAGTTGCAAATATTCATAATCAAGTAATTTTAGCTTTTAAATTTTTGCCAATTATTATTGTTGTAATTTTAGGATTTGTTTTTTTTGGTTTAAATGTTGGAAATAATTTAAAAACCAACCCAATTTTTGAGGATTACAAGAACATTATTAAACAAGGTGCATCTCTTGAAAAAACATTGCCAGGTGTAGGTGTGTTTTTAGCTATGGCTGCCATTTTTTTCACTTATGAAGGTTTTTTTACAGCTGCTGGTCTACAAAGTGAAATGAAAGAACCACATAAAACCCCTTATGCTATTTTGTTAGGTATAGGAGTCACTACAGTAATTTATCTTTTAATAGCAATAGCCACTTCTATAGTTGGTAATGGTTCTATTGTTAATTTTTTAGAAATAGCTCAAAAAAAACTTAAATGATCAAATAGTTTAATTAAATTAATAATAGGAACAACTAATTTATTTGTTGCTATTAGCATCTTGGGTATTATAAATAGTTTTACTATGTGAGGTCCTAGGGCTCTTGAGGAATTAATCCAAAAAGGAGAAATTAAGCTACTTGTTAAATATAAAGATAAAACAAATTTAAGTAGACCATTAATTTCAACAATTGTAATCGGTCTTAGTTCAACACTAGCTATTATAGTTTTATTTTTAATAGGTGTTTTTGGATTCGCCAATTCAGAAGGAAACTATGGCACAAATTTAAACAACTTATATGCTTTTGCAGATATTTCTGGTAATTGGTCCGCCTTAATCACCTTCTTTTTAATTACATTAGCAATTTATGGCGGCATTAAAAATAGAAAAAATAAAAAAATTGAAACTACAAAGGTCAAGCACTTTTATTGATGAGCTTGGATTTCTATTGTTGCAACTTTTTTAATTTTATTTTTTGCTTTTGCTGTTCCTATTTTAGATTTATTTTTATTAATTTGAGTTGATAAAAGTTTGGAAACTTACAATTTATTATTACAAACTAGATTGACAAAAGTTATTGTTTTGATTATTTTTGTAGTATTACCGATCATTCCCATTTTAGTAAATAAATACAAATTAAAAAAACTCAAACAAGATGTAACAGGACAAAGTTAAATTATTAATTTTTTAAATTTATACCAAAAGATAAACAATTTCTCTTTTCTAATTGTATAATATAACAAAGTAATGAAATTAGAACTTGAAAAATTTATTCGTAATGTTCCTGATTTCCCTAAACCAGGAATTAATTTTAAAGATATTTCTCCATTACTTGCTAATGGAGAAGCATTGAATTATACTATTAAACAAATGGCAGAATTGTCTAAAGATGTAGATGTTATTGTTGGTCCAGACGCCCGTGGCTTCTTATTTGGAACACCAACAGCAAGTTTTTTATCAAAACCATTTGTTATGGTTAGAAAAGCAGGCAAACTACCAGGCCAAGTACATCAATTTTCATACAATCTTGAATATGGTTCTGCTGTTTTAGAACTTCAAGTAGGAATGTTAAAACCAGGACAAAAAGTTGCTATTATAGACGATGTACTTGCAACTGGTGGAACTGTTAAAGCAATAACCAAACTTGTTGAACAACAAGGTGCTATAGTTGACAAAATTATTTTTTTAATGGAACTAACTGCTCTTAAAGGACGTGAAACATTAAAAGAATACAATGTTATATCCCTAGTAACAGTTTAATTGAAAAATATATTAAAAAAATCACCTAAATTAGGTGATTTTTTTAATAGTCCATTTTATTATTTAAAAAAATTTAATTAAATTACAACAAATAAAAATAAGAATGTATACAACTAAAAAAAGAAAGGTTAAGTATTAATTGTTTAAATTTATTAATTTGTTTTGTGGTACTTAAAAAATTAACTTATTATAAAGAAATAGAAATATACAAATAAATATTTAGAAAAATTAAAATCTAGATTTAAAAATTAAAATAACAAAAAATAATGTTAATAAATATTATAAATGGAAAGTATATAGTTTATATTTTAAAAAGAAAATTTAACCAAAAATGGTGGCTCATATCGGACTTGAACCGATACGCCGTTAAGCAGCAGGTTTTGAGTCTGCCGTGTCTACCATTCCACCAATGAGCCATTTTGTTTTATTAATTATAATATTATAATATAATAAGAAATTTATTTGAAAAAAAGGTTGAAAAATTATGAAAAAATTTATCAAACTATTACCACTAGCACTTACACCATTAACTGTAGTGGCTTGCACCCCTTTTGGTTCCCTCAAAGCGACATTCCCTTTACAGAATCAACCGGTGTTAAATAATCCTATTAACACTCCAATTGATCAGGATCAACCATTAAACTCCATTATTAGTGCTCATTTAAATCCTGCAGCAATTTCATTGCAATTTGGAACTAGTGAAATTACTGCAAGTGCTTTTATTGAAGCTCTTGATAATGTAGCAAAACAAATTGATTCTATAAAATCTAGTTTCAATATAAATAAAAATCAAGACCCAGAAAATATTTTATATTCAGCAATGGTTTGATCTTATGTACCAGGAATAAATTCTGAGAGTTTGAATAACTCTTTTGATTTTAAAGTTGAATTAGTGCCAAAATCAGCGGATGATCATTTCGGAACTATTAAAGTTAAAGTCAAAGCTTTTAGAAAAAATAGCTTAAATAAAGACCAAAACCCTATCCAAGAAAGAATTTTTGTGGTTTCTGGATT
Source organism: Mesomycoplasma sp. (assembly GCF_056854695.1). Classification (NCBI taxonomy): domain Bacteria; kingdom Bacillati; phylum Mycoplasmatota; order Mycoplasmoidales; family Metamycoplasmataceae; genus Mesomycoplasma; species Mesomycoplasma sp. Next base: position 130,765 of record NZ_JBXGGF010000009.1, on the reverse strand, counting down.
TAAGTCCAGCTTTACCGGACATTATTTGTTTAAACAAAGAATTCAAACCGCTTTTAGTAAAATTCAAAATTTACAATTAAAATCCGGTCAACACCTTACTAGTTTAGATCAATTGAACCCTAGCAATTTTTGAAATTACTTTGATATTCCATCTAATTTTGAAATGCTCAATTCAACCCAATTGGTTTCAAAAGCAAATGCTAATATTTTAAAATCAATTCAAAATCCAGAACCATATAAAGAAGATGTGGAAAGCAATCCTATTCGTTTAAAAGCCAAACATTTTTACTATTTAAAAGCTACTTTACTACAAAATTCTTATAATAGCGAAACTAATACTTTTGATGCTTTGTTAACGATTTATCATGATAATTACACCAACTCATCTTCTAAACTTGTTTCTGTCAAATTGCCTAACATTCCAAATAGTAGCGCTAACATTCAGCCATTAATTAGCCAACCTAAATTTTTACTAAAATCTACTTTTTCTAATTTTTTACCAACTTTTTTCACAAGGTCTAATTTTGTAAAAGACAACGAAGATTTAGGAAAATTTATTGATTTAAATGGGTTTAATAAAAATACTATGAATTTACGAATTGTTGATTCATTAGCGAATGATCAAGATGGTAGTTTTTATGTATTAGTATCACCTAAAAATTCACACACTAATTCAAATGGTATAGCCATACCTCAAGTAAATGGTTTAACTCCAGGACAAATTATTAAAGTTTCAGGCTTTAATTCATACAATAAAATTTTTGAAAGTTCTACTTTTACCAATGAAATTGATTATAGTTTTATTGATAAATGATATAAATTACCAGATCAAGCTGATTTAGCAACCAAACTAAAAAATTTATCACTTTCACTAAACTCTAGCACTGATACTTTAATTTGACCATTATTTGGTAAGGCTATTGTTAATTCTGTTCAAAATAGCACCAGTTTATTCAACAACATTGGACAAATCGGGGGTGCTGACAAAAGCGATTATAGTCTTTCATCGCTAGCTGATTTTCAAGTAACTGAGCAAGGAATTAGTTTTTACTTTGCTAACTGATTGGGTGACTATTATAAAATTAATGTTAAATTCAACAATGTAGCCCAACCTAAAAACATAGTTGCTGATTTTGGTAATACTGTTTATTCAACAGAAGAGATTGAAAAAGATTTACGTTCACGTTCACTTGCCATTCAAATTAAAAGTGTTGAAAAGCAACCAGGTAGCAATGAAGTTTCAATTCGTTCTACATCTGGAACAGCTTGGATTTTTGATAGAAAACTTGAACCAGATCCTAAAAATCCAACAAAAATGAAAGGTACAAACACTTATTTTTTAGCAACAAACATGCACGTTGTTGCAGATTTACTCAACAAACCTGATCAAATTTATTCATTTAGCTATTTATTAAATGGTAATACTAAAGATTTTTCAACTTTTAGTTTTGATGATGATAATTTATTTAGACGCTTTGATAGAATTGTTCCAAATCCACTTGATAGCAGTGAATTTTTCCCAGAAGATGGTCTAAAATATGTTAATGATACATCTAAAGAATTTTGAAAAAATTTAAAAATTGATCCAATTGGATTAGATTCACCAGAAAAATCTCAATTTCGTGATATTGCAATTATTGAAGTAACCTTTCCAGATGATCAAGTCATAAAATTACAATCTCGTTCACGAATTGAAAGAGGATTTTTAGATTTTTTTGGAGACCTTTTTGATGATTTGCAGCCAAAAGAGTATGAACAAAAAATTCAAAATATTCCGGATGCAGCGCACTATTATGATAAAAAACCATTACAATTTTTAATTACAAATAAAATTAAATTTGAAGATTTTCATGTTAGTGAAGCAATTAATCCTAAACAATTTAATGCCCAACCAAGATTTAAAGCTATTCCAATTCGAGCCTCTTTAGGTGGGTTTTTAGGTGGACACCGTTGAATTACAGATACCAGAAATGCTTTTATTGGTAATTTAAGCTATAAAAGAGATCGTGATTTTGATAATTATGGAACTAAACAATATCAGTCTGCTCGTTCAATTAGTTTGCCAGGATTAAGAGGTGGTCATGGAATGAGTGGTTCTTTGGTTGTCAATGAATATAATCAAGTTTTAGGAATTTTTTGAGGTGGTGTTTTTCCTGAAACAAGCGCTTCTAGCTCAAAGTTAGTGCGTGGAATTGGTGAATTTGCGCCAATTGGTTTAAAAGTTGATGATAATCCATCTATTTTAGCCAAATGATTAGAACAAACTGAAAATATCACAACTGAACTTGACCAGTATAAAAGTAAAGTTTTTAAACTTGAAGATCCTAAAAAATTAGCTCAAATTAATACTAAAAATCCTTGAATTAGTTTTTCACCAATTGTAACTAAATTAAATAAATTAGTGTAGAAAGGAAACTTATGGAAAAGCAAATGTACAATTCACTTTTGAGCATCAAAGCCAAAAGTGATGAATTAACAAAATTACTATTAGAAAACGAAATTCTTTCAGATATCAAAAAATATACTGAAATAAACAAAGAAATTGCAGCAATTTCCGATATTGTTGAAGCCTTTAATTCTTATCAAGAAAATGAACAAAAATTACAAGAAGCTAAAAAATTATTAGGTGAAAAAGATTTAGAAATTGTTGCACTAGCTAAAGAAGAAATTGCTGAATCAAGTAAAAATTTAGAAATTTTAGAAAAAGAACTCGTAGTTTTAATGTTGCCAAAAGATGAAAATGATGATAAAAATGTTATTATGGAAATTCGTGGGGCTGCAGGTGGTGATGAAGCGAATATTTTTGTAGGTGATTTGTACAAAATGTATTTAAAATGAGCAGAATCAAAACGTTGAGGAATTAAGGTTTTAGATTCTTCTCCTGCAAATAGCGGTGGTTTTACTCAACTAGTTTTTGTTGTTAGTGGCGCAAGTGTTTACTCAAAATTAAAATTTGAAAGTGGGGCTCATAGAGTTCAAAGAGTTCCTGAAACTGAAACAATGGGTAGAATACATACTTCGACAGCAACTGTAACTGTTATGCCAGAAGCTGATGAAAAAATCGATATTCAAATTAACACAAATGATATTAAGGTTGATACTTATCGTTCATCAGGAGCTGGTGGGCAATCTGTTAATACTACAGATAGTGCTGTTCGAATCACTCACATTCCCACAGGGATTGTAGTAACTTCACAAGATGAGCGAAGTCAAATAGCTAATCGAGATGTTGCAATGCGAATTTTGAAAACTAGAATTTATAATTTAGAAGTTGAAAAAAAAATGGCAACCGAATCTGCTTTTCGTAAGCTAGCAGGTAGTGGAGCAAGAGCTGAAAAAATTCGTACTTACAACTATCCGCAGGATAGAGTCACAGATCATCGAATTTCTTTTTCTACTTCATTAAGAAGTGTTATGCAAGGTGGTTTAGACCCTATAATTGATGCTTTATTAGCTGAGGATAGGGCGGAGCGAATTGCAGCAAGCTATGAGCAAAAAAATACATAAAAATCAAGATTTTTTATCTAGAAGACAAGCATTATTAAAAGAAAAACAACGTTATAATTTACCACTTGAAATTAGTGAATCTGAAAATATTAAGCTAGAGCTTGGTTACCCCATTCAAAAAATCATTGGCTATATTGAGATGCAAAATGTGCAAATTTGACTTGATCAAAAAGTTTTTATTCCCCGTTATGAAACAGAGGAATTATTACTTTTGTCTTATGAATTAATAAATAAAAATTCTCAAGTACTTGATATGTGTTGTGGAAGTGGGTTTATTGGAATTGCTATTGCTAAAAACATACAAGCTCAAGTTACATTAGTAGATATTGATATCAGTGCAATAATTCAAACTAAATTTAATGCTAAATGGAATAAAGTAAATCTAGAAGTTATTCAATCAAATTTATTTGAAAACCTAAAATCTAAAAAATATGATTTAATCATTTCGAATCCTCCTTATTTAGAATTGCAAAAACTTGATGATTCAGTAATGAATTTTGAACCCGAAATCGCTCTATTTAGTAGACCTAACTCTTATTCACTCTTAGAACAAATTATTGCTAAAGGTTTTGAGTTTTTAAGTGAGAATGGTTCTATGTTGTTTGAAATTGACTATACTCATCTTAGTTTTTTTGAAAATAAATACCCTGAATTCGAAATTTTAAGAGACATAAATGGCAAAATTCGTTTTGCTCTTTATAGAGCAAATAAAAAATAACTTATTAAATTAAGATGTTTATTTATGTTAGAATTTGATTATTAAAAAAGGAAAATATATGGAAGTTAGAACACGTTATGCACCAAGTCCAACTGGATTTTTACACATTGGTGGGGCACGAACTGCTCTTTTTAACTACTTGTTTGCAAAAAATAAAAATGGAAAGTTTATTTTAAGAATTGAAGATACTGATCAAGCTCGAAATGTCGAAAATGGAGAGAAATCTCAAGTAGAAAATTTGGCTTGATTAGGAATAAACCCAGATGAAATGCCAGGTAAAGGTTCTTATGGACCATACCGACAATCTGAAAAACTTGATCGTTATCAAGAAATTGTAAAAATTTTACTTGAAAAAGGCTTTGCTTATTATGCATATGATAACGAACAAGAATTAGCACAGCAAAAACAAGAACAATTGGATAAAGGTATTTTTAGTTTTCGTTATGATAGGAATTGACTAAAACTTGATGAAAACGAACAAAAACAAAGACATTTGGATAAAAAATATGTGATTCGTTTAGCAATGCCTAAAAATTACGTTTATAGTTGAGATGATTTGGTAAGAGGAAAAATTGAGTTCAATTCAGATAGTATCAGTGATTGAGTTTTAATTAAATCAGATGGTTTCCCCACTTATAATTTTGCAGTTGTAGTTGATGATTTTGATATGAAAATCACACATATTTTTCGTGGTGAAGAACATATTTCGAACACACCAAAACAATTAGCACTTTACGAAATGTTAGAATGAAACAAACCTCAATTCGGACATTTAACAATTATTACTGATAAAAGTGGAAAAAAATTATCTAAACGTGATAATTCTTTATTCCAATTCATAGAAGACTATAAAAATGAAGGCTTTCATCCTAATGCTATTTTTAATTTTTTATCACTTTTAGGTTGAACTAGTGGAACTGAAGAAGAATTTTTTTCTCATCAAAAATTAATTGAAATTTTTGATAGTTCAAGACTTTCTAAAGCACCATCACAATTTGATTTTGAAAAATTAAAATGATTTTCAAAACATTATATTAATCAAATGACTGTTGAAGAATTACAACAAAAACTAAATATTCAAGGCGATGAAAATTGAGCAGCTACATTTATAGATACTTTTCAAAAAAGTGCCATTACTTTTCAAGATTTTTACAAAAATTTAGATTTTTTTATAAATCCGATAGAAGAGATTCCTCATGAAATAGAACAACTTTTAGCAACTATAACAAATGAATCTTTAATTACTTATATTGCTAAAAATTTAGATTTTAAAATATGAAGTAAAGATCAGATTTTAGAAACCATTAAAGCAGCTGGTGAACATTTTGCACTTAAAGGAAAAAGTTTATTATTACCAATTAGGTTAGTAACTACCTGATCACAACAAGGTCCAGATTTATCTACAGCAATTTGATTATTAGGGCCAAAAGTTATAAGTAAAAGGTTGGCAAAATGGTTGTAAATTTTTATTCAAAAATTTTATCTGATAAGGAAAATCAAAACATTGTTAGCTTTACAGCTCCACTAATTTTTAGTGAAGAAATTATTGAGGATTTACCTACAGATGTTTATGAATGTGTTAATCCTGAAAATAATGAAAACATTCGTATTGAAGTTGTAAATGCACAATTAGTCACTGTTTTTTCTGGTTCTTCTACATTATTTTTTGAACTTAATAAACAAATTGATAATTTATATGTAAAAATTGAACAAGAAATGCGTATTCAAACTCATTTAACAAATTTGGTGTATGAGAAAGAAAAACAATTGGAATTACAATATGATTTGTATTACCAAAATACACAACTTATAGGTAGTTATGTTGTTAAAATGGAGATAAGTGAATAAATGATTCATATTGTTTTGTTTCAACCTGAAATCAGCCCTAACACTGGTAATATAATTAGATCTTGTTTTGCTACAAGAGCAAAATTACATATTATCAAGCCTATTGCTTTTGAATTGGAACCTAAATATTTAAAAAGAGCTGCTGCTGGTAAATTGTTGTCTGATATTGAGTTTGAAGTTCATTCAAGCTATGAGCATTTTGTTCAAAAATACGGGGATCAAAATATTTTTTATATTAGTAGATACGGACAAAAAAGTCATAGTGATGTCGATTTTGCAGATAACTATAAAAAAAATAAAGATATTTTTTTTCTTTTTGGAACCGAATCAACCGGAATTCCTAAATCTATTTTGAGACCAAATCTGAGTAAGTGTTTAAGAATTCCGATGTACTCAGAATGTCGTTCACTAAATTTAGCTAACACAGTAGTAATTTTACTCTATGAAGTACTACGGCAATTAAACTATGAAGGTTTATCAACCTTGGAAGTTCAAAAAGGTTATGATTTCATTGAAAAAGATTAATTCATTGGCAAATTTAGAGGTTAAATTTGCAATAAAATTACAAGAAAAAAAATATCGTTATTTACATAAAATGTTTTTAGTTCAAGGTTGAAAAGAAATCGAGCTTGCCAGTCAATCAAATTTGCTTTTAAAAGTTTTTGTTTTAGAAGCTGATGTCGAAAAAGTAAATAAAATGAATGTTGAAATTAATGTGGTTTCTGAATCAGTTTTGAATAAAATATCTCCACTAAATGTTAAGTCAAAAATTGTTGGAATAGCATCTATGCCTTTTTTGAAAAATTTAAATTATTTCCTTAAAAGTGAAAAACTTGTTTTATTAGACAACATCCAAGATCCTGGAAATTTAGGAACCATTATTCGTCTTTGTAGATCGTTTGGTTTTGATTTAGTTTATTCGGGTGTGGATTTATATAATTCAAAGGTTATATCTGCAACAAAAGGTTCTATTTTTTTTACCAATATTTTACGGCTTAATAATTTAAAAGAATTTTTTATTCAAAAAAAACATGAACAAAAAATTATTGGTGCAATAGTTGATTTAAATGCTAGTTTTTTACATAATTTCAAAGTAAAAAATGAACAAAAATATGCTTTAGTTTTTGGAAATGAAGGGAATGGAATTAGCAAAGAAATTCAAAAATATTTAGATTCAAAATTATTTATTAAAATTGATTTTGAATCATTAAATATCGCTACTGCAGTTGCTATATTTGCAAATCATTTTGTAAATATAACTGAAAAAAGGCAATAAAAAAATGGCAGAGGTGATAGGAGTCGAACCCACAACATACGGGGTTGAAGCCCGTTGTTCTACCATTGAACTACACCTCTACACTAAGCTAATATTATAGCAAAAAAATATTTTTTTTTAAGTTTAAAGTAAAATTATTGATGAAAATGAATTCGATAAAAACAAATAATAGTAAATTAAAGCATTTTTTCATTGTTTTATGATTTGTTGTGAAATTATCACTAATATCATTTGGTGGTGGAAATGCTATGATGCCAATTGCTTATCAACAAGCAGTTGAGAAAAAACAGTGACTAGAAAAAAATGAATTTGATGATGTTGTTGTAATGGCAAATTTACTACCAGGACCATCATCACTTCAAGTATTGGCCTATATATCTATAAAAGAGTTAGGTAAGTGGTTGGGGATATTTGCTTGCTTATTAGCTTTTATTCCACATGTAATTTTATCTTTATTATTACTTTATCTAGTTCAATTGATTCCTCAAAAATACTTATTAGTAGCTAATATTGGTATTATTAGCACAATTATAGGGATTTTAATTGGTTTTAGTGTAAATTATTTTAAAAGTAGTTATAAAAGTTTGTCTGCTCCGATATTTTATGCGATTTTAATTTGCACTTTTTGTTATTGTTTTTTTGTTCCATCACCTTACAATTTATCTTTAATTGCATTATTAGCATTAATTTTTATTTATAGTATCTACTATTGAATTAAAAAACGCAGAGGTAACAAATGTTAGTTGTTGCCATTTTAATTTCAATTTTTATTATTTTTTTGCTAGGCTTATTGGTTTTTGGTGGTGGACAAGTTTTTATACCTTTTTTTACTTGATTTTGAAATTTGTTACCCAGTTTTGGGGTTTCAATTAGTCAACAAGATATTCAAACAATTTTTATTGTTGGAAATTCAACTCCAGGAGTCTTGTCATTAAAGTTTGCAGCAGCTACAGGTCTAATCATTTCTAAGTTCCAATGATGAGGTTGATTAATAGCTATTTTATTTTATTTAGTTTTTACTCTTCCAGCTATTTTGTTAGTTGTGGTTTGAAATAAAAATAAAATAAAAAATAAAGGAAAAACAAGTGTATTTTGGGTACAATTAATAAATTTATTTCGACCAGCTATTTTAGGTATTATAATAGCGCTTGTAGTGTCTTTGTTTATTAATCTTGTTATGATTCAACATGTTTTTAACACAAGTCATGGATACATTTTTATTAACAATGATACAGAAAGAATTAGTTTTTTTTCAGGTATTCGATATTGATTATTAATTTTGTTTGTTCCTATTTGAGTAAGTATTTCTACAATTTTGTACCTAAAAAAAATTAATATTTTTTATATTTTAATAGGAGGTCTTTCAACGGCAATGATTATTTTTGCTCCTTGAATTTAAATTATGTATAAAACTAGAAAATTTTACAATAATGTTGATTATTTTATTGATTGGGAAAATAAGGTAGTTAGACTCAATGATAATTTTCATAAAAAATTGTTAAACAAAGAATTTGCTTTTCAAACAGGATTTAAAAAAATAGGTGGTTCAACAATAGGTGAAGTTTTAGGGGTGGATGACTATTCTACTCCATTTAGAGCTTTTATTAAAATAGCAAAACTAGATATGCCTATTTTGGATACAAAATATGTTGATGCAGGTCAAGCTATAGAACCCTTAGTTGTAGAAGCTATTAAACTTAAGACAGGTTATAATGTAGAGGTCTTTCCACCAGCTAAATATAACTATGATTATTTTAAAGATGATCCAATAATAGGGGGAATCCCCGATGGTTATATTGAAGCAATCAATACAATTATTGAGATTAAAACTACAGGTGAAAAAAATCTAGAAAAATGGGGAAGCAAAGGTGAGAATTTGCCTTCTAAATATTTGAAGCAAGCGCAATTGTATTCTTATTTGAAAAAAACTAACAAATTTGTTATAGTTGCAACTTTTTTAAAAGAAGAAGATTATATTAATCCTTCACAATATCCTATTAAACAAAGAAAAATAAAATCTTATTCATTCAATGTGGATAATACTCAAGTAGAAGATGATATTGCAAAAATTAAACAATGATACCACAAACACACTCAGTCAGGTATTTCTCCTGAATTTGATCCTAAACTCGATGGAGAAATTTTAGAATATTTGTCTTGTGAAAATCAAGAACAGTGAAAAGAACTTTACGATAAGTGAATTTCTAAAATTAATAAAAAAACATCCTAAAATAAGGATGTTTTTTATATTTGTTTTATTTTGAATATTTTTTAATTAGATTTTTTAAGTTATTAAAGTCAATTTGTTCATGAACATCATCGTTTGGTTCAACTTCCAAGACAGTACCATTTGCATCCAAAATAATAAAACCACGATTTAATAAAAAAATTTGATCGATTAAAAAACCACTTTTATTACCAAAATCACGCAAACGATAATCTGAGAAAAATTCCATATTTTCTCCTTCATGGGACTGTGCTCATTCACTCAAAGCTGATGGTAAGTCAAGTGATATAGAAATAAATCGAATATCTTTGTATTGTCTTGATAATTCTATTACCTCTGTGGTTTGTAGATCACAAACCTTTGTATTAATAGATGGGAAAATAGAAATAACAGTAGTCTTTTGAAAGTTATCTAATTTAACTGGTTCGAAAGCTAAATTTGTAACTTCAAATTGTAGTTTGTCACCAACTGAAATTAAATTAGAAGTTAATTTATATTCTTTGTTTTTAAATTTAGTTGTCATTAGTTGAGTATCCTTTTAATTTTTTTAATTACTTTATTTATTTTCATGTTACCATTTGAAACAAAAATAGAGACATAAAAAGTCTTGTCAATGTTGCTATTTACTAGAAAGATTTTATTATTTGCTGTTTGAAATTCGAATTCAATAACTTGATCTTGATTTTCAAGTATTTTAACTTCTTTTTGCTTAGTTTTTATCCCATTAATTTTTAATATTTTATATTGTATTTCCATTATACTTTTTGTACTTTGAAAATGAATTACCTCAACAAATGGGATTGGTTTTCATTTTGAAATAATTCTATTTAAATCTAATAAATTTTTTTGTTGACTTGCAAAATAATTCAATATTTCTAGCATTAACAAAGAATAAATTATATTACTTTTATATAAGTTTGTTTGAGGTAAAAAAGAAATTTCACCATTAATGTTTACAAATAAACATATAAATTTGTCTAAATCAATGTACTTAGGGTTTTCATTACTATAAATAATTTTTTCATTCATTTTAGCTAAAAATTCGAAATCAATTTCAGAAATAATTAAAATTCTTTTTTCAGTTTTAAGAACAAATAAATAATAATAAATTATTAAAAACAGACTTTCAGCCCAATTTATTTTTTCAAAACTTTTATTTGTTTTTGAATAAATATTAAAATCAGAATCTATAAGTGTATTAAATTTTTTTTGTCAAAAAATTCTAGTTAATTTAACAAAAAAATCATAACTTAAAATGGTTTTCAAGTCAAAATTTATATTTAATTCAATATCTTTTCAAGAAAAAGCACCCTTTTTATCTTGTAAAAAAGCAATTTTTAGGTTTTGGTTATTGGTATTTTCTAACAAAAAATATTTTTTTAAATTTTCCACAATAGAAGATTTAAAAAAATTTATTTCAACTTCATTTAATTGAGTTAAACCAGATTTTAAACTTGTCAATTTTGTAATGTTTTTTCAATCAGATTCAATTAATCCTTTAAAATCGTTGTCTCAAATATATAATCTTAATTTGGTATTATTTGATTCATTTAGGTATAAAAAATAATCAAATCTCTGAAAATTATCAAGAGCTTCTAATGCAAATAAATCTAGTTGAAAATTTCTGCCATGAACAAATTGGTTTTGAAAAACTTGAACTCTCCATAAATCTAGTGTGCTTGCTATTAATCCCATTTTAGATTGAAGAAATTGAGTGTTGCAAGCTACTAAAATTTTTAAAGGTTTATCATTGTATGGATTCCAATAATTGCCTATAGCATTAAACAGAGTAAACAAGTGATGATTATCGTGATCTGAAAAATCTAAATAGCTATAATATCTACTTGAAAAGTGTGAATTAATTGATTTCATTTAAAAAAATTATATAAAAAAATACAAAAAAAAGCTCTAAATGAGCTTTTTTGTTTTATATATTTGTATTTCTAAATAATATAAAATTAAAACAATAATTAAAGTATGTAAGGCAAACATGTAATTATTAATTAAATAATAAAGTGGCGGGGGTTAAAGGATTCGAACCTTCACTAACGGGTTTGGAGTCCGTGGTACTGCCATTATACTAAACCCCCTCAAAAATTTATTTGCAAATTATACTAAACAATTTTAATTATAGTGTATTTTGTAAATGAATTTGTAAATATAATATAAAAAGTATTATTATCTTGCAAATAAATATATAAATTAAAAAACCAATAGTAATATCTATTGGTTTTTTAATTTAATTAGTTATTTATTCTGAAGTGACAAATATCACCATCTTTAATAATGTATGTTTTACCTTCTACTTTGAGTTTACCATTATCCTTGGCACCCTTTTCGCCACCATAGTTGATAAAATCAAAGTAATCAATCACTTCAACTCGAATAAATTTTTTTTCAAAATCGCTATGAATTACAGCGCTACATTGTGGTGCGAAAGAACCCATTTTAAATACTCATGAACGAACTTCTTTTACACCTGCTGTAAAAAAAGTTCCTAAGTTTAGTAGTTTAAATGTGCTATAAACCAAACGATCCAAACTAGAATCTTCTAATCCTAGTTCAGAAAGAAAAATCTGTTTTTCATTTTCATCAAACGAACTTATTTGTTGTTCGAAAGCAACACTAATCGGGATTGCTTGGTTTCCTTCTTGTTCAGCAATTTTTTGCAAATGTTTTCAATGTGGATTGGATTCAAGATTTGTTAAACTATTTTGATCAACATTACCAACATATAAAACAGGTTTGATAGTAAGTAATTGTCATGAAGACAAAATTAATTTTTCTTCATTTGTATAGTCTAAAGATCTAGCAGCCAAACCTTTTTGAAAGTGGCTCTGCAATTTTTTTGCAAGTTCAGCTTCGAGTTTTAATTTCTTGTCAGTACTGTTTTGTGCTTTTTTTTCAACTCTTTTTAAAACATTTTCAACTACTGATAAATCTGACAAAATTAATTCATAATTAATGACTTCAACATCATCAACTGGATTAACTTGTTGATTAACGTGAATTATTTTTGAGTCTTCAAAACATCTAACAACATGGACTAAACAATCAACATCGCGAACATTGGATAAAAATTTGTTTCCAAGACCTTCACCACTTGCAGCACCTTTTATAAGACCTGCAATATCAACAAAGCTAAATGTAGAATAAACGATTTTTTCAGGATTTACTATTTTGGCAATTTCGCCTAATCTTTTATCCGCAATTTCTACAACAGCAGTGTTTGGTTCGATAGTGGCAAAAGGGTAATTTGCCACTTCTACATTTAAATTTGTTAAAGCACTAAAAAGAGATGATTTACCAACATTAGGTAAACCAATAATTCCAGCTTTTAAAGCCATAATTTTAATTAAAGGCTAGCTTTTGGACGCTCACCACCACGAATTCTTTCTGCAACAAAAGGAATTAAAGCAATCATTCTTGCTCTTTTAATAGCAAGAGCTAATTTTCTTTGATGTTTTGCGCAAGTACCTGAAATTCTAGTAGGTTGAATTTTACCAAAACCATTAATAAATTTAGAAATTAATTCAATGTTTTTGTAATCAATGTAATTCAAACCTGTTTCACAAAATTGGCAAGGTCTTTTTTTAAATTTTTTCTTTAACTTTCTGTTCATTTTTCCTCTTTTAATTATGTTTATTAAATATCATCTAAATCTCAACCTGAAAGTAAATCATCTGATTCGGTTTGAGTTGATGCAATATGTGATGATTCTTGGGTGTTTTGGGGATCTCCAAAACTAGGTTGACTAGAATTGGAACCTTCTCCATTAATTTGTTGTTGGCGTTTTTGAAATTGTTCTTTAGTTTCAAGTGTTTCAAAACTATCTAATTGTACATCAAAGCTAGTTACTAAATTGCCCTCATTGTTTTGATATCTATTGGTTTGTAAACTACCTTCAATAAGTAGTGGACTACCTTTGCAAACAAGTTTTTCCAGATTAATAGCATTTTGTCTTCAAGCGACAATTGGAATATAATCTGTTATTTGATCACCATTTTGTGAGCTATATTTTCTTGAAATTGCAAGAGTGAAGCGAGTATAGGCAATGTTGGTTTTAGTGTAAGTAACTTGAATATTAGAAGTTAAACGACCAACTAAAATTACATTATTTAAATTCATAAAATTTATTCTGAATCAATAGTTTTAGATTCTTTTTTTTCAGTTTTTACTGATTTTGAACTAGATGAAACTTTACCTTCAATAATTTTATTTTCACTTTTGTTAACGAAACGGCGATATGTGCGTTTTTCACCTTGTTCATTTTTGTCAGTTTTTGGGTATGATCTAAATTTTTCAGGTCTTTGTGGACGTGCTTTTACAACTTTATTTAGACCTTTTTCGTTATCTAAATTGATAACTAAATAACGTCATACAGTTTTTTCAATATTTAATCTACGTGAAAATTCACTAATTAAATTTGGTTCTGAATTAACTAACATAAGAACAAATGTAGCAGTTTTAGATTTGTTAATTTGGTATGCTAAATTTGTTCTTTCCAATTTTTCTAATTTTTCAATTTTTGCTTTAGTAAAAACAGAAGTGCTAATTTTTTCAACTACACTAATTTCCGCTTTAGGGTCTAAAACAAACATAACTTCATATTTTGGCATATTTCTCCTTTTGGACATTTGGGTTTAGTTTTAGTAAATTAAACCAAGGAATTAATAAAAAATAATAAAAATAATTATACTATTATAATACATTTTTTACAAAATGAATATTATTGTGAATTTAAAATTTTAACAATAATGCTAATTAGTTCTTTTGTGCTCATTTCTTTGTAGCTTGAAATCTCTAATTTTTCAGCTAATCTATAAAGTTCTGTAATTGATAAAGCACTAACTTTGTTGAAAATTTGTTCTTCTTTTTTATTTGTAAATTGGCTATTTGATGAAGGATTTTTTTGTTCTTTTGAATCATTTGTATTGGAATTTTGGGTTGTGTGTGTTGTGTTAGTTGAGTTTGAATTTTGACTAAAAGAACCAAACTGTCCAAAAATATTCATAAAAGCATTATATTGTTCAGGGTTTTTCTTAATTTCTTCCATTTGCTTTTCTATTTGTTCAGAGTTATATGAGATACGAAATTCATTACGAATCTTTGAAACTTGTCTTAACAAAAAAGGAAACAATAATAATGAATGAATAAGTAAAAAACTTGTAACAATAGTTAATCAATCATATAAACCTTGATCAATTTTATTTCCATCATTGCCTGGTAAAATAATATCACTTAGAGCGTAAATTGCAATTCCTATAGAAAAAATGTGAGCAAGAATCGTTGGAATAAAAGCGTTTTGCCCTATTAAAATAAATGATTTATTTTTGTAGGACTGAAACACAGAAACTATAAAATTAATGACAGAAAATAAAAGTAAAATAACAGATAATACCCCCCCTGTTGGTAAAAATCCAGTTTTTTGGCTAGTATTATTTCAATTTAAAATTATCACTTGAATAGTGATTAATATTAAACTAAATACCAAAGCTGCTAAATATGAAAATATTCATAAACGATATTGTTTTTTTTCATTTTTTCATAACTCACTTACTGTTGGTTTTTTTTCAAAATGTAGTGGGTTGTTGGGAATCATGCTATCTCCTTTACACTAACTTCTACAATAAAGTTACAATTATTTTACCAAAACACAATTAAAAATAGTTAAATTTAGCACTCTAATTTTATATTTGCCAATTTTAATAATAAAATTAAAAAAACACTAGGGATTACCTAGTGTTTTTTATATGGTGGAGATGCGGGGAGTCGAACCCCGGTCCACATGCATCAGTGAATAATAGTCTACAGTTTATTAGTTTTTTAATAACAATTAATTTTTTAAAAACTACAAAATCAAATTAATTGTGCTATTTTAATTTAATTGATAAATAAATAGCAAATTTTATCAATCAACTTGTTTATAACAAACAATCCACACAAGTTTAGGTTGTTTGACTAGCTCGAAATATATTTAATTAAAAAGCGTAAGCTAGGTTTGTGTTTGAGTTAGCTAATAAGTTAACATCGAAGTTAAATTCGTTAGCTGATTCTTTTTTGTTTGCATTTAGAATTTTATAGTATTTAGGTTTACAACACCACTGCCTACTATTCCTTAAGCACCTGTCAAAGCCAGTACACCCCCATTTATTATTTTGTGATTTTATCATATTTTTTTTAATTTGTTAGCAAAATAATTATAAACCTTAAGTCTCTAGGTTAATAACCAAGTTTTTTAATTTTTGATTCATTTGTAAATCAATTGTTGTTAATTTTCACCTTGTTTTTTAGAACTATTTTAGTATTTAAAAGAGATTCTGTTTCTTTACGAGCACCGGTTCCTATTTTTTCTAGCATTTTACCCCCATTGCCTATAACTATTGGTAAGTGTGATTTTCTGGCAACATAAATAATTGCTTCAATTTCAATAAATTTTTCATTTTCTTCACTAAAGTTTTCAATCACAACGGCACATTGATGCGGAATTTCTTCTTTGAGGTTAAGTAGTAAGTGTTTTCTAATTATTTCTTTGACAAAAAATCTAGTAGATTGATTGGTTGTCAAATCTTCTTCATAAAAAAAATTACTTTCATAAGCAAATTCTTCAATTTTGTTAATTAAATCGCTTTTTGCAACTTTGTATTCTGTAGAATAACCCATAACAACTTCAAAACCTAATTTTTTCAGATTTTGAGCTTGAATATTTATTTGTTGATCATCGCTTTCTAAATCTAATTTTGTTAAAATTCCAATTTTATTTTTAAAATTTACAATAGATTGGAATAACTCTTTAGTTGTTTCGTTTATTTTTTTATTAACAGGGTGTAAAAATAAAATTAAATCAATTCCTTCAAGCGCTTCTAACACATTTTTATTTAATACGTCACTAAATTTATTAATTTTTTTGTGAAAACCAGGTGTATCAACAAAAACAATTTGAAGATCATCCTTTGTGTAAATTCCGTTAATTTGATCACGAGTGGTTTGAGCTTTTGGACTAACAATAGAAATAGGGTAATTAACTATTGAATTTACCAAAGAAGATTTACCGCTATTTGGTAATCCTATAATTGAAACAAAGCAGGTTCTAGTTTTTCTATTCATAATTTAAAAAAAATCTTTATTAAAACCAAAAGGTAAAAAATTTTTTAAAGTACTTTGCTTCATTTCTCCGGTTTTTTTGTACATGAAAATAGGAGTGCTATCGTCTAAAAATTCAGATAGTACCTGCAAACAACCACCACAAGGAACAATAAAAAAATCGCTATTTGATAAGATGTGCACTTCTTTAAAATCTCCTGGTTTTTTTCCAAATGCAACAGCACTAAAAATAGCAACTCTTTCAGCGCACATTCCAGAAGGATAAGCGGCATTTTCAACATTAACACCTTTTCAGTTGTTGTTTTCATTATCAATAATTATTGATGAAACTGGAAAATTAGAGTAAGGAGCATAAGCGTTTTTTTGTAAATTTTCTAATATTTCTAAATATTTCATAATTACCTACTTATTTGTAATTGTTGCATAATGTTTTCAATTTTATTGTGCATTTCTATTTCTTCATTAGGTTTTATGTGATCATAACCTAAAAGGTGAAACACACTATGAGCAAACATATAACAAAATTCTCGTTTATTGCTGTGTCCAAATGTTTTTGCTTGCTCATAAATTTGGGAAGGGCACATTAAAATTTCTCCTATAAAAAAGGTTTTTTCTTCATAATTGAAAAGTTGAATTTTCGAAGGGAATGAAAGTACATCGGCGATGTAATCCTTGTTTTTAAATTCTAAACAGTTTGCACGCATTTCTTCCCTTTCAATCAAAGTAAGATCAATAGAAAAATTGTAGTTTAATCTTTCCAAAAGTGCAATTAAGTTTAAAATTTGCTTAAATTCCTTTAGATACCTTAGTTTATTTTGGGTATTATTTAAATAATTTAAATTAGTTGTTATCATTCAACTTAAAATTGTATATTTTTAATTAAAAAAAATGCTAAAAAAATTTTTTTCCTCGCCTAAAATTAATTTTCCAGCAACTTGAGTTAAAGGTTTTAAGACAGGCGATTTGCTAAACTCTATTTCAAAGATATTTTGTTTAATATTAGAAATTTTAATTATTTCTAAGCGAATTGTTTGAAAATTAAAAGTAAAACTTGCATAATCACCTTTTTTAATTTGATAATAAATGTTAGAATCTACTAGAGTTGTAAATTTGCCCTTTTTATCAACAATAATTGGGACATCAATTATTTTTTTTGTTTTAATTTGCAAAAACAAGTAAATTGAACCAGCAAGAATTACCACTAATAAAACACTAATTAATAAACTAAAAAAGTTTTTTTGATAAAGTTTTAATATCAATGACTTCCCCTTTTTTTGAAATAAATTTTTTAGAGTGAGATACTTCAACAATTATTGCTTCATTTTGGTAAGTCAAAATAATTTTTTTAAGTATCTCAAAATTATCACTATCTATATTTTCAAAAGCTTCATCAAGCAAAATTAGGTCAAATTCTTGAGTTAAAAGTTTTAATAAATTAATAATTTGTTTTTGTCCACTTGAAAAATTAGAACCATTATTAACAAACAAGGTTTCCGGATTAATTTGCCATTTTGTAAAATAATTCTGCAAGTCAAAACGTTGTACATTGGTCAAAAATGTTTTAAGTTTTTCAGGTTGGTTATTAGTGATAAAAGAAAAAACACTTATACTTGGAAAATATTGTTCATTTTTAATATAACAAATTCTATTTCTTAATAAATTTATGTCATAGTAATTTAAATCTAAATTGTTAATCATTATTTGACCACCATATTCTAGTTCTTGGTTTAAAAGTTTTAAAAATGTAGATTTTCCAACACCATTTTTACCTACTATTTGTATATCTCTATCAATTAAAAATTTTTTTATATGAAGTAAGTTAGGTTTACCGTTATAGGCAATGTTTATATTTTGAAATTTTATGTCACTAATTTTTTCGTGATAATTGCCACTTTTTTCTTTTTCAATATTTAATACATAATTTAAAAGTTCAACTTCTTTTAAAAAAATAGGAAGGCTTGTAATTATTTCAACAAAAGATGTTAATGGATTAATAAAAAAATTAAAAAAACTCAAAAATAGCAATAAATCTCCAATTTTTAGTTGTTTTTCAAAAATTCAAAAAGATGAAATAAAAACAATAGCAATTGGCGCCAGACTAAATAAAAAATTATTAAAAGCAGATAAAAATGTTTGTCTTTTTCACATTGAATATTCAGCCTCTTTGTATTTATAATATTTTTCATCAAATTGCTTTTTCAAATTTTTAAAAACATCTTCTTTTTTTAAATCAACAATTGAAAAAATTAAATCATGTGTTGAAGTTAGGTTGTCCAATTGTTTTTCAATAAGCACTTGTTGTTTTTTATTTAAATTTTTGCGCGCAAAAGCAGCAACAATTACATAAATAACACTAATACTAATTATTAAAATAAACATCTTTCAATCGATTCAAAGAAGAATTAAAAAGGAAATTGCAAAAGATGTAACTTCATTAAAAATGTGATAATAAAAATTCGCAGTAAAAGAAGCGAAACTAGGAATCAGGTTTATCCTTCTAATATAATCATGGTTATCTAGTTTTAAAAGTTGGAAATTTTTACCATTTTTTAGGGCAAGAAAAAATCTATCAAAAACATCTTTTTCAACTGCTAATTCAATTTTGTGCATGTAAATTTTTTTAAATGTTTCTTGAATAATTCGTCAAACAATAATTCAAACAAAGAAAAGAGACACTTTTATCAAAAGTGAAATATCTTTTTGAGGAAACACTTTATCAATAACTGTTCTTAAAAAAAGAGCAGAGATAAAATTCGTGATAGCTATTAAAAATACTAAAAAAATTAAATATCAATTACTTTTAGTTTCAAGAAAAAATCACAAATTAAATCAGCTTCTTTTTTCACTTTTTTTGTTGTATGTTATATCTTTTTGACAAAAAATAGCAACATTTTGAAATAACTTTTCCATTTCCAAGTACGATATTTTGGTTTTTCCTTTTAAAGGGTCCATTAAATAAAAAAATTTTTTAGTTATTTTAGTTACTAAAACATAGTGGTTAAATTTTCCTGCATTAATTAAAATAATTACAGGTTGAGATATGTTTATTGTTTTTAAATTTTCAAAAGAACCGCCATATGAATCTAAAATTAATCCAAAATTTTTTCCTAATTTTTCTAAATTTGCAATATTAATTCCATCATGAGAATAAAATGCTTCATTTTTTAAAACATTTATTGACAGAGTTTTTTTATAAAAAAAGTGATAGACAGATTGTAAAACCGCTAACCCACAATCTTTCAAATCTTTTTGCTTATATGTCTTCATTTGCTAAAATTTAGTAAAATTGAGGTAAATAGACAAAAAATAATACTAAAAAAGGAAAAAACAAGCAAAAAATATGAAAAGTTCAAAATTTAATAGAATTTTTTTAATAGTTACTGATTCATTAGGAATTGGGGATGATGGTCGTCAAAAAGAATTTAATGATGTAGGAGCAAATACTTTTTTAAGCGCTTCTAAAACAGGTTTGCTGAATATTCCTTTTTGAAAAAAAATGGGTATTTCAAATATTGCTAAGATAGAGCCACAAACAAAAAAAAATAAGGAACCTTTAGCATATGTTTCAAAAATTATTGCAAAATCTAATGCAAAAGACACATTAGCTGGCCATTGAGAAATGATGGGTATCTTTACAGAAAAGCCTAATCCCAATTTTGACAACGGATTTCCACAAGAATTAATCACTAAACTTGAGGAAGCTTTTGATGGCCGTAAAATTATAGGTAATAAGTCTATTAGTGGAACCGTAATTTTAAAAGAGTTAGGAAACCAAGAAATTAATGAAAATAAAATAATAGTTTATACATCACCAGACTCAACATTGCAAATTTGTGGTCATGAAGAAAAAATGGGTCTTGAAAATCTTTATCGTTATGCTAAAGCTGCTCGACAAATATGTTCCTCTCGTTCAGAATGAAATGTTTCACGTGTAATTGCAAGACCATATATTGGATACAATGGTGATTTCACAAGAACATTCAATCGACACGATTACGCCAATATACCGCCTAGAACAATGTTGAATAAATTACAAGAAGCTGGAGTCAATATTGTTGCTGTTGGAAAAATTAATGATATTTTTGTTGGTCAAGGTATTAATGAGGTGTTTGGACCTGCGAGCGATAATGAAAATATGGATATTGCAATTGATAGAGCTACCAAGGACACAAAAAACGAATTAATTTTTGTCAACTTGGTGGAGTTTGATTCGAGTTATGGTCATCGCCGAAATCCAGATGGTTACGCAGAAAATTTAAATGATTTTGATATAAAATTAGCTAAATTAGTTAACGCTTTAAAAGAAGATGACTTATTGATTATTACGTCTGATCATGGAAACGATCCTATGTTTCCTGGGACAAATCACACAAGAGAAGCTTTACCACTTACAATCTTTTCTAAATTATTTGTTGATTCAAAAAAAAATTTAAAAGATAACATAGATTCTTTAGCTACTGTGGGAAATATTATTGCAAGAAATTTTGGAGTAGAATTATCTGATATTGGTGAAGATATTTTTGATGAATTAAATTAACTGGATTTTGTTATGACTAAAGAAAGAAATAAAAAACCTATAATACCTCATATTCAAAGAACAGATATGATTGGATTGATTTATTCATTTGAGTTAATGAATGAACAACTTGATGTTAATGAATTATTTTTAAAATACCCTGATTTAGATGCAAAAATGCTTGAAATGTTGGGTTTTATAGCTAAAAACTATAATTTTTTTAAAAGAAATATTGAAAAAGAATTTAATTTAAACTGAAATTGAGCAAGAACATTGCCGCTTTTAAAATCAATTTTAATTTTTGGTTGTGCCGAACTATTTTTTTTAGCTCACCAAATTGTAATAAATGAAATGATTGAAATTACTAAATTATTTATTTTAGACAGTGATAAAGAGCACAAATTTGTTAATGCTATTTTACAAAAAGTTTACTTAAAACTTTCCCAACAAGGATTTTTTAAAGAAAAAACAAACTATAACGATTTACTTGAGATTTAAATGACTAATAAACCATACAAAAATCAATTAATTTATGAATTAAGCAATCAAAAAATTTCATTTCAAACTTACAAAGGCAATCTAGGGAAAGACTTTATTTATGTTTTGCTTGAAATTTCAAAAATTTTTAAATTTCAAATAGAGTATTGGAAACTAGTTAAATTAGAAATTAGTTTAGTTCGTAATATCGAAAATCTCAAACATTGAAAAAAAGTTTTTTATAAATTTGCGTTTATATCTTTTGATTGTTTTTTTTGAGAAAATATTGCAACTTTTTTATATTGTAGTTGAGTTATTAAAAAAATTAAGATTAATAATTTTTTATCTTTTTATGAACAAAAACGAAGAAATGCGTTTAACAAAATTACAGTTTCTTTAATGAATGAAGAAAATGATTTTAATATTAAGGTTTTGGCAATGCTAAAAAAGTGAAAATAAGATGACTTTAAAAAATAAATTAATTTCCCAAGGTTTTGATAATGCTGAATCATTAATTCGTTCTGGAAAAGTACAAGTGAATAGTGAAGTTGTATTTTTGCCACATGTCAAAATAAAAGAAACAGACAATATTAGAGTAGAACAAGAAAAAGAATTTGTATCAAGAGGAGCGTATAAATTATTAGCTGCAATTAAAGAATTTAAACTCAATTTTAAGGACAAAGTTGTTTTGGATATAGGTTCTTCCACAGGCGGTTTTACTCAAGTTTGCTTATTAAATGGAGCCAAAATTGTTTATGCTTTAGATTCAGGCACTAATCAGCTTGATTATAAATTAAGAATTCATGACAATGTTAGGGTTATGGAAAAAACAAATATTAAAAATGTTAATCCTACTTTTTTTGAACATCCAATTGATGTAATTGTTTGTGATGTGTCTTTTATTAGCTTGAATTATGTCGCACCAGTTGCTGCTACTTTACTAAAAGCTAAATCTGATTTTGTTGTTTTATTTAAACCACAATTTGAAGCTAGTTCAAAATATGTGGGAAAAGGCGGTTATGTTGATTTACAATACCATGATTTCTTAATTAATCGTTTTTTAAACTTTGCAAAGGAAAATTTTAATTTTATTGGTAAAATAGAATCGCCTATAACAGGTAAAAAATCTAAAAATATAGAATATATTCTCTACTTTCAAAAAAATGAATAATTTAAAATTACAATTCCCACTTTTAAGTAAAAACACTTATTTAGATTCAGCGGCGATGATGCAAAAACCACAGTCTGTTATTTCATCTATTATTGATTTTTACACAAAATTTGCAACCAATAGTCACTCGATTAATTCGGATTTGGGCTTTATAAATCAAAGCAAAATTAATGCAATTAGAGATAAATGCGCAAAATTAATTGAAGCTTCAAGTGATGAAATTATTTTTACATCAGGAACTACTAATTCAATAAATTTGTTTGTACAAATGTTTCAAGATTTTATTCAACCAGGGGACGAAATTTTAGTTTCCTACTTGAATCACTCATCAAATTTAACGCCTTGATTACATTGAGCAAAAATTAAAGGTGCAAAAATAGTTTATACCATAGATTTTATTAATCAAATTAATAGTAAAACAAAAATTATTGCTTTTTCACAAGTGAATAATTCATTACAAATTAGTTTAAATTTAGAGAGTATTTGAAAAAAAGCTGAAGAATTTAATGCAATTATTGTCAATGATGCCACTCAAGCTATTAGTGTGGAAAAAGTTAGTTTGAAATTAGCTCATGTAATTACGTTTAGCACAAATAAGTTTTTTGGCCCAACAGGTTTAGGTGTTCTAGCTATTAAAAAAAATTTTTTAAACTTGTTAAGACCAACCACTTTTGGAGGTGGTGCAACATCTATCATTAATTTTGAGCTTGATTTTTCCAAAGGTTTACAGGCTTTTGAACCCGGAACACCTAATTTAGCAGGACTTTGAGGTTTTGATGCAGCATTAGATTTTTTTAACCAATTAGAATATGCTAAAATTCAAGAAAAATTAAAAAAAATAAGTAATTATGCATTTTTAAAATTATCAGAAATTGACAATATAAAAATTTATTCTAAGCCATTTGATCACATTATTTTATTTAATATCGAAGGTTTTTCAGCCCAGGACATCGCTTCTGCACTAGGTCATGAAAATATTTATGTTCGAAGTGGTAATTTTTGTGTACCTTTAATTTCGAATGTTCTAAATGAACAAAGTTTTGTTAGAATTTCTTTGGCTATTTATAATGATTATGAAGATATTGATAAACTTATTAAATTTTTAAAAAGAAAGGATTTTTTTAGCTTTGTATAGTGATTTTAGCACCCGTCGAACTATAATTAGCCAAGCTGCACAAAAATTTGCGCAAAAAAAAGGTCTTTGTAAATCTAATTATTTACATCGTAATAGTTTTTGTGATGATAAATTACAACTAGATTTGCAAATCATTAAACAAAAAATTACTAAAATTGATTTTTGTGCTTCAGGTTGTGCGTTAATTTTAGCTAGTTGTCATATTTTAGAAAATGTTTTATTAAATAAAGATATTTCTGAAATCACAAATTTTATTGGGAAATTTAAAAATATGTTGCAAAATCAAGAAATTGACTTAGTTTTGGGAGATCTAAATGCTTTTGTTAACACAAAAAATCATTTAAATCGATTGACTTGTGTTAAATTACCACTTGAAGCTTTGGAGATAGAAATATTAAATGAAAGTAAAAAGTAAAATTCATAAATTAATATCACAAAGTGGGTTTTGCTCACGAAGAGCAGCTGAAAAATTAATTGAGCAAAAAAGAGTGGTTGTCAATGGTCAAGTCGCACAAATTGGTCAACTTGTAGATGAAGATGCAACTATTGAAATAGATGGTATTTTTCTAAAAAAAGAAGAAAAAAAATTTTATTATTTATTAAACAAGCCAAAAGAATGTTTAACAACTTGTAAAGATAATTTTGGTAGAAAAACTGTTATAGATTTTTTTAATCAAAGTCAACGTTTATATCCTGTGGGTCGTTTGGACTTTAATACAACAGGTGTGCTGTTAATTACAAATGATGGAGACTTGACTAGTTATTTATTGCACCCTAAAAATGAAATTGAGAGAGTATATGTTGCGAAAGTGGATTTTACACTTTCTGAATCAGAACTAGAATTTTTAAATTCTAATAGCGTTTTTGTAGATCAAAAAAAATCAAAGCAAATTGTTAGGCAACTAAGTAGTCGGAAGTATGTTGTAACCTTATGAAGGGGGACAAATCATCATGTGAAAAAACTTTTTGAACTCGTTCACAAAAAAGTTATTGGTTTAGATAGGGTAGGATTTGCTGGTTTAGGTGTTGGTAATTTAAAACAAGGACAATATCGAAAATTATTACCTAGTGAAATACAAATGTTAAAAAATAAAAAAATGCTTTCTAAATAATGTTTGTGTAGTTACTACGACTCAATCTATCAATTATTATCTTTATTTATGATATAATTTACAATTTAATTTCAATTATGATTACAACTGTTATTGTTATTTTGCTTGTTATAGTAGCAATATTTATGATATTAATATCATTTTTAATGTCACCACACTCAAATTCTTTTTCTGGAGCTCTTATAGGTTCTAGCGACCTTGACTTATTTCAAGTATCCAAAGAGCGTGGTTTTAAAAAATTTACAAAATGAGCTATGTTTATTTCTGGGTTTATTTTTATAATTTTAGCTCTTGTCATTAGGTTACTATAAAAAAGTATGATAATTTCACCTGATAAATTAAGTGTTTTTTTAAAAACACCACGAAGCTACATTGAAATAGTGCGTTTTTTTAATATTCCCAAACACTTGCACCATGATGTTACGCAACAAATTGTTAAGTTAATTAAGGATTTTGCAATTTTCAAACTTCAAGATGGCCGCTATCATTGGCCGAAATTAATTGAGACTAAAGTTGGTTTGTTTCGTTGTCGTAATGCTCATTATGGATTTGTAGAAGATAAAGAAAAAACTACTGAAAGCACTAGTATTTTTGTTGCAGCACGTTTTAGCGCAAATTCGCTTGATGGAGATGAAGTTCGTGTTAATGTTTATGAAGATATAATCCGTGAAGGCCAAAAATATGGTGTAATTACAAAAATTTTGCAACGAAACACCAAAGTATTAATTGGAAAAGTTGTGTTTAAAAATGAAAGTTTTAAATTGGAACCTTTCAACTTTCATCAACCTGTTAATTTTGTTTGACAATCCCTAGAGAATTTGATAGCAGACAAATTTGTTCAAGTTCAAATTATCGATTTTTTTAGAAACACCTTGAAAATTAGTTTACTTAAAGAAATTGGTGATGCAAATGAAGAGTTTGTGTATGTGAAAATTCCTATTTTTGAATCGAATGTACCAATAAAATTTAGCGAGCTTGCACGTGAAGAGGCCAAAAAAATTTCACAAAAAGTAGATAAAATTGATAGCAATAGAGTGGATTTACGTGATGAAATGGTTTTTACAATTGACGGAGATGACACTAAAGATTTTGATGATGCAATTTCTGTTTTTCGTCAAGGTAATAATTATGTTTTAAAAGTTCATATTGCAGATGTGAGTTACTATGTTAAAGAAAATAGTGCAATAGATATAGATGCTCAAGAGCGGGGAACTTCTATTTACTTACCACATACAGTAATTCCTATGCTACCAGAAGAACTTTCGAATGGTATTTGTTCATTAAACCCTAATGTTGATCGTTACACATTGACCATGGAAGCTTTAATTGATTCAAAAGGTAATAATTTAGACATTAAAATTTATTCTTCTGTAATTAATTCAAAATTTCGTTTAACTTACAATCAAGTTAATAAATATTTTGAAGATAAGAATATTTCTTGAGACAACCCTGGTGTAAGTAATGAAAAACAAAAAAATGAGGCAGCTCAAATGTTAGACATTGCTTTGGAATTACATAGAATTTTACAGAAATTTAAATTAAATCAAGGCTATGTTGATTTGGAAGTGCCTGAACAAAAAGTTGTTTTGGATGCTAGAGGATATACTGAAAATATTCAAATTAAGCATAGGGGCTTAGGTGAGACACTGATTGAAAGTTTTATGGTTCGAGCAAACGAAAATGTTGCTCAAGTTCTTTTTGAAAAAAAAGTGCCATTATTATATAGAATTCATCACAAACCAGATCAGGCGGGAATAGATGTGTTTAACAATATTGCTAGACAAATTGGAGCAAAACATCAAATTAAAGAAAATGTTAACTCAGTTGAATTTGCTAAAGCAGTTGAAATTATCAAAAACATTGATGATAGTAATTTTATAAAATATAGTATTTTACGTTGCTTACAAAAAGCTATATATTCTACCTATAATGATGGACATTTTGGATTGGCATCGAAATTTTACACTCATTTTACCAGCCCAATTAGAAGGTATCCAGATTTATTAGTTCATAGAATTATTAGATATGCTTTATTGGATAATCATACAGATTTTGAAGCTTTTGAAGATATTATGGAATCACAAGCTAGTCAAACTACTAATTTAGAAAGACGAGCTGTAACTCTTGAAAGAAAAGTTGTTTCTATTAAAAAAGCTGAGTATATGCAACATCAGATAGGTCAAAGTTTTCAAGCACAAATAACATCGGTAGTAAATTATGGAGTTTTTGTTGAAATAGATGAAAAATTTGATGCTTTAATTTTCGCCCGACAGCTTCCAGGTGCTGAAGAAAATCCTTATATATTAGCTCCTGAAGATTTTGAATTATCAAATGGAGAGTATACATTTAAAGTTGGAACTAAAATTCCTATCATTTTATCTGAAGTAGATATTTGAAATGGGAAAATAACAGCAATTGTAGATTTAAAAAAACTTAATAACCAAAGATAAATAAATTTTTAGTTAAAATTTATAAATAGTTTCTTTTTATAGTGTTTTAGTAATTTTTATTTATTTAAAATAGTAATTTTAAAACTTGAAAGGTATTGAAAATAATTATTACAAATTGTTTTTTAATATAATTATTAGAGTTATGTTTGATCATAGGTTAATTGAAAAAAAATGACAAAACTTTTGGCTTGAGCAAAAAGTTTTTAAAACACAAAACAAAAACAATAAGAAATTTTATGTTTTAGATATGTTTCCATATCCATCTGCTGCAGGATTGCATTTAGGACATCCACTAGGTTATACAGCAACAGATATTGTGGCTAGGTTTAAAAGATTGCAAGGTTTTGACGTTTTGCATCCAATGGGATGAGATGCTTTTGGTCTTCCAGCAGAGCAATACGCACTTAACACTGGTAATCACCCTGCAGAGTTTAGCAAAAAAAATATAGCAAATTTTAAAAAACAAATTCAATCTTTAGGTTTTTCTTATGACTGAGATAAGGAAATTGACACAACAGATCCTTTATTTTATGAAAAAACTCAGTGAATTTTTCGTTTACTTTATAAAAAAGGTTTAGCTGAATTACGTGATACAGAAGTAAATTGATGTGAACAGTTAGGTACCGTTCTTGCAAATGAAGAGTTAGTTTTAGATAATGAGGGAAATTTGATTAGTGAACGTGGTGGTTTTCCTGTTGTTGCAAAACAAATGAAACAATGAGTGTTAAAAATCACAGAATATGCTGACAAATTATTAGAAGGTTTAGAAGGTCTTGAGTTTCCAGATTCTCTAAAACAATTACAAACAAAATGAATCGGAAAATCTACAGGTTGGGCAGTTAAGTTTTTTTTGAAAAACGGAGTAGATTTTGTTGAAGTTTTTACAACAAGGTTAGAAACTATTTTTGGAGTTAGCTTCATAGGTTTGTCTATGAACCACCCAATTAGCAAAAAGTTAATGGAATCTAATCCAGAAATTGCTCAATTCATTCAACAAAATAGTAATATTAGTAATAAAATTTCAACTCAGATTAAGGGTATTTTTACTAATTTATTTTTAATTCACCCTTTAAGTGGTCAACAAATTCCAACTTATATTACTAATTATGTTTTAGGAAACTATGGAAGTGGTGCAGTTATGGGTGTACCAGCACATGATGAGCGTGATGCTAAATTTGGGCAATTATTTGACTTGCCTACTATTCAAGTAATTGAAGATGGTGTATTGATTAATTCATCTCAATTTAATAACCAAGATATTAAAAAAGCAAGATTAAATTTATTCAATTTTTTAAATAAACAAAAATTAGCTAGAACAATAACCGCTTATAAGATTAAAGATTGAGTATTTTCACGTCAAAGGTATTGGGGAGAACCGTTTCCAATTTATTTTGATGAACAAGATAAAATTTACTTAGAAGAAAAATTGGTTGAATTACCTAAGTTGGAACAAATTCAACCATCTGGTACCGGAGAGTCACCACTTGCAAATGCCAAAGAGTGAGTGTTTTTTGAACATGAAGGTAAAAAATATCGTCGAGAAACCAACACTATGCCACAATGAGCCGGAAGTTCATGATATTTTTTAGCTTATATTTTAAAAAATGATGATGGTACTTATTTAGATTTTACAGATCCCGAAGCGATGGAAAGATTTCAAAAGTGATTACCTGTTGATTTATATATAGGTGGGCAGGAACATGCTGTTGGTCACTTAATTTATTCTCGTTTTTGACATAAAGTTCTTTTTGATGCACAATTAGTTTCAACTAGTGAGCCATTTTTTAAAGTGGTAAATCAAGGGATGCTTTTAGGCACAGATGGCCAAAAAATGTCTAAATCTAAAGGTAATATCATTAATCCAGATGATGTTGTTGAAGAATTCGGAGCAGACTCCTTAAGACTATATTTGATGTTTATCGGTCCGTTAACTGAAGTTAAAGTGTGAGATTGAAATGGAATTAAAGGTATGTATAGTTGAGTTAAAAGAGTTTATCGAACTATTTTAGGCACTTACAAATTTGATTCAAATCTTACAAATGATCCAAAATTTGAAAAACAATATCATAATTTTATTGCTGATGTTACAACATTAGTTAGTGAGCTTAAATTTAATGTTGCAATATCAAAAATGATGACTTACATTAATTTTTTAAATAAAACTAAAGAATTACCTAGTCAAAAATATTTGATT
Source organism: Mesomycoplasma sp. (assembly GCF_056854695.1). Classification (NCBI taxonomy): domain Bacteria; kingdom Bacillati; phylum Mycoplasmatota; order Mycoplasmoidales; family Metamycoplasmataceae; genus Mesomycoplasma; species Mesomycoplasma sp. The sequence goes on along the minus strand of NZ_JBXGGF010000009.1, from coordinate 101,030 downwards.
GATTTTGTAATTATTTTTGGAATTTTTGCCCCTCACATGGCTGAAGAATTGTTAGAAAAATTAGGACAACAAGATTTATCTCAACAACAGTGGCCAAGCTTTGATACATCTTTGTTGGAATCTAATGAGTTTAACTTACCTATTGCAATTAATGGTAAAACTAAGTTGATTTTATCTTTTTCTACAGATATTTCTAGCGAAGAAATTATTGAAGAATGTAAAAATAATCCGAAAGTTCAAGCATTTTTAAGCAAACTGGAATCACATCAATTAATTTATGTTCCTAAAAAGATGGTAAATTTTGTAGGCAAGGTTAAAACAGAGTAAAAGTTAATATGAAAAAAATTTTAATTAATTTTCTAACACCTATTGTTTTTTTTATTTTAATTTTAGTTGTTTTATTTGTCAAAATTTTTCAACCTGATTTACAGCAACCCCCATTTATTGCACTAAGTGCAATCTTTTTTGTTTTATTTATTATAAGTTTTTGTTATAGTGTTTATAGAATTTATAGGTATATAATAGACAATAACGTTTTTTACTATGAACAATATGCCTCTATTAATAATTCTAATAATATTGGTATTGTAATTTTATCATCTACTTATGACGTCTTATCAACATCTGAGTACGCAAACAATGTTTTTGGCGAAAACATTGTAGGGCGTGATATTTTTTCTTTGTTTCCGCAATATAAAACATTGGAATCATTCCCTAATGAGTTTAAAATTCAAAAAGAAAATAATTATTTTTTAGTAAATTTTAATAGAAGTGAAAATTGATTTTCAATTAGAGATATTACCTTACTAGAATCTGTTGTAAAAAATAATGAAAAAAAAGCTTTAGTTATTGGAGAAATTGAAATAGATAATTTAAATTCATCTAATTTTCAACTAGATGATCAAAATATTTCAAAATTAAAAATTTTTACTACTCAATTTTTGGATGAAATTTCAAAACAATATCACTTTTTATATCGTGAATTAGATTCTGGTAAATTTTTGATTACTATGTACTATGAAACATTTGAACAGTGACAAAAAGAGCATTTTTCTGTTTTTAGGAATGAAAGATTAAAACTAAAAAACAATCAAAATCTTTGACTTTCTATAGGTTTTGGTTTTGGTAGTTCGAATTTAGATGAAATTCAAAGATTAGCTAATGAAGCTTTAGCTTTTTCTAAAATTCGTGGTGGAAATCAAATTTCGATCTATGAATTTGGTAAAAAACCTTTTTCTTATGGTTCTTATGGATATGGTTCTGGTGAAAGTTCGTTGGTACCACTAAAAAATGTTACAAGATTATTGATGAACCAACTAAAAGAGACAGATAATATAGTTCTTTTTGGTCATGTGAACTCAGATCTTGATTCTTTTGGTGCTGCATATGGATTAGGATATTTTTTAAAACAATATGCTAAAAAAATTTTAAAAAAAAATATTAATTTTTATATTCAAAATAAAACATTCGATAGCACTACCAAACGTTTTTTGAACATTAATAAATCTTTTTGAGAAAAAATTTTTATTTCAGCAGATCAATCTAGTGCAATATTGAATGATAAGTTAAAACGTAATTCGACTCTTTCGATTTTAGTTGATACTTCTGATTTTTCTAGAATTGAAAATTCATTTTTACTAGATATATCTAAAACTCAAAATTTATTTATTTTTGATCATCATGGAATTACATTAAACAATAAGAATCAACTTAATCCATCTAATGTCTATATTGATACAAACGCTTCTTCTACTTGCGAAATTATTACAAATTTAATACTATTAAATATGAATTCACGAATTCAAATTGATCCAGAGGTAGCTCAAATTTTGTTAAATGGTATCTATGTAGATTCAGCACAATTTAAAAAACAAACTACATCTGCAACATTTAATTCAATTTCAGCTCTAGTTCGTTGAGGCGCAAGGCCATTACAAACTGCTGAATTTTTAAAAATCAATGAAGAAGAATCGGATGTTATTAAAGAAATTTTAGCTACAGCCAAACCTATTAAAACGGGATATTTTTTAGCAGCGATTGATAAAGAAGTTAGTTTGGATTTGATTTCAATTGCTTGTGAACAAATTTTAGCAATCAAAGGAAGGGAAGCAGCTTTTGTAGTTGCCAAGGTTCCTGAGAAAGAAAATTATAAAATGTCTGCACGTAGTTTAGAAAATATTAATGTACAATTTATAAGTGAGCAAGTTGGTGGCGGTGGTAATCCTACGTCAGCGGCTGCTTTTTCAACAAAAGAAACTTTTGATGAATTTGTTGAAAATATTAAACTTGCAATTTTAAGAGTCAATAAGGAGTAATATGAAAGTAATTTTAGTTAAAGATTCAAAAGATGGAAAAGCATTCACTGTCAAAGATTTTCCAGGTGGTTATGCAAGTAATTTTTTATTTAAAAATGGAATTGCCATTCCTTTTACAAAAGAAAACGAAGTTTTTTTAAAAGAAAAATTAACTAACCTAAAAATTGAAAATGATATTAGAGATAAAAAAAATTTAGAAATTAAGCAACAAATTGAAAAAACAGTTCTTTGATTTAAACTTAAAGGGACAAGTGATGGTGTTCATGGTGCGATTTCTAGTAAAAAAATTCACAAGGCACTTGAAGAACAAGGTGTAGTTGTTGATAAACATGCTGTAGAACATATTAGTTTACACACTTTTGGTACATCAATTGTAACTGTCAAAATCGCACACAATGTTAGCGCAAAATTAAAGGTAAATATCACCAAAGATGAGTAGTAATATAGATGAACGATTTAGCGCTCCAGAACTAGAAAGGAGTGTTATTGTATTTCTTTTAAAAAACGGTGATGATCAACGTTTTGCAAAATTACTCAGAGAGGCTGATTTTACCGATAATAAACTTCGCACTGTTTTTAAAGTTATTGACTATTTTTGGGATAATTCAATGACTTATGATGTAAACTTAGTAGCAAATAAACTTAAAGAAAATAATGAGTATGATATGATAGGTGGGGCTCATTTTTTTGCAGATCTTATTAATTATGTTCCAAAAACCCCACATAGCATTGATTATTACATTAAGAAATTAAGTGAAAAAACTTTAATGCGTGAAACAAAAGAATTACTAAATCAATCTTTAAAAGAGTTGAGTAATTCTAATGTAGATGTTTTAGAAGTAATTACTAATTTACAATCTCAAATTAATGAAATTTGATACAAACCCAATACAGATGAGTTTGCGAATATAGACGTAATTTCTAAGGAAATTGTTGAGTACTTAGAAACCAACCGTGATAAAGATTCTTATGTAGGATTATCTAGTGGTTATGCAAATTTAGATTCCGTAACTTCTGGGTTTCAACCAGGTGAACTTTTTATATTAGCGGCTCGTCCTTCAGTAGGCAAAACCGCTTTTGCGTTAAATTTAGCGCGTAATATTTGTGCAAATGGTGATTCTGTTTTGTTTTTTTCACTTGAAATGTCTAATAAGGATTTGGTTACCAGAATTTTATCTCTTGAAACTTCTATTAATGCAACATTTTTTAAAACTCCTAAATATTTATCAAATCATCAAATGGATTTGATTCGTAGAATAGTTGAAAATCAAGTTAGTCACTACGATTTAGTTATTAATGATTCTGGTTCTATAAATATTGATGAAATTTATTGACAAGTAGTTAAAAATTATAAAAATAATGGTAAAAAATATAAATTAATTATTTTCGACTATCTACAATTAATTAACTCTAGCCAAAAAAATAGAGGGGATAGTCGTCAAGTCGAAGTTTCTATCATTTCAAGGAAATTAAAACAACTTGCACGTGAAGTGGAAACACCAATTATAGCTTTGTCTCAACTATCCAGAAGTGTGGAAAAACGTGAAGATAAAATGCCTGTTTTATCTGATTTACGTGAATCTGGTGCAATTGAACAAGATGCCGATATTGTTGGTTTTCTATATCGTGATGACTACTATAGCAAAAAAGAAAATGGCAATGATAGTAGTCAGTCAATTACACAACTAAAAATAGCCAAAAATCGAAATGGACCGACAGGAGTAATTGAATTTGCATTTATTCCCGAAAATGGCTTGTTTGTAGAACAACAAAATAGTTCTTTTGATTCTGATTATTCCGATAATTTTGAGGATTAATATATGGCTTTTTATATTTCACTAGGCTTTGTTTTATTTATACTTTTTTTTCTTTCGGGTGTTTTTTCAGCTTCTGAGTCAGTATTGTCTAGTTTTTCAAAAGCTAAAATTGAAAGTAGTGCTTTGTCTAAAAGAGTAAAAAAAATAATATTTAAATTTTATGATAAATATGAACACACATTAACTGTTATTTTAGTTGCCAATAACATTATTAATATTTTGATTTCTGTTATTATTTCAACACTTTTTGCAGTTTTGTCTCTTAATGAATCACTAAAAATTATTGTTTCACTAGCGGCCACTACACCACCAATTATTATTTTTGGTGAAATTTATCCAAAAATTTTTGGTCGGAAAAAACCTATTTTATTTTTAAAATTATTTTGATTTTGAATTGCTACAGCATATTATTTGTTTTATCCAATTGCTGGTTTTATTACTCACTTTATAAAAAAAAATCATATAACTAATACAGAAAATGAATTAAAAAAAATTATTTCACAAGGTGAACGTGAAGGTGTTTTGGAAAAAGATGAATCAGATTTAGCTATTCGTGCCTTAGAATTCGACTCAATTAAAACTGATAAATATTATACAAAAATTAAAGATCTTGTTTATGTTGATTATGAAGATAGTTTTGATCATATTATAGATGTTTTTGTAAAGAGTATGTTTTCTAGAATACCAGTTTGGCATAAAGATAAATTTGTTGGAATATTGCTAGCAAAAGATATTTTACATTTATCAGAATTTCAAATTGATGATCATATTGTTAAAATACCTTTTTTATCTGCGAATAGTTTGATTAAGCAAAATTACGATATTCTTAAAAAAGAAAAAACTCAAATGGGTTTTGTTGTGGATGATAATAAAAGCAACAAAGTTATTGGTGTTTTGACTTTTGAAGACATTTTAGAATCTATTTTTGGACCAATTTATGATGAATACGATTATCGTGATAATTTAGAAGTTTATCAAATTTCTGAAAATGAAATTATCACTTTTGGATCAACTAGTATTTCAACGATCAATAAAGTTTTAAATATTAATTTACCTACAAATTACAAAGATTTGTATGAGTTTTTAATTACAAGAATCGGGAAGAAAAAAATAGTGAAAGGAAAAAATATAACTATTGAGCAAGATGGAGAAAAATTGAATTTTGTTATTAAAAATAAAAATAGCAATGTAATTGAAGTTAAAATTAGCAAAAATGTTAAATAGTAAAAATATTGATTTAAATATAAATGGTAAAATTATTTCAATTTTAGTGGTTTATAAAACCTATGTAAAACCTAGAATGATTTTAAAAATAAAAGATGAACAAGTTACAGTGTTTTGTTCTCCAATTTTTACAGATGAAAACATCACTAATTTTGTAACAAATTCTTCATTTGCTAAAAATAATTTTCAAATTTTTGAAAAGCAAAAATGATTAAATATTGAAAGCAATTATTTTTGATTTTTAGGTCAAAAATATTTGTACTCACTTATAAAAGTAAAAAAAGAATGGTTTCTTGTAAGTAACAATTTAGTTTTATTTATTGGTAGTATGAGAAATAAATATGATTCAATTCAAAAAGCTATAATAACTTATTTTAAAAAATATATAGAAGAAAGAACATTTTTTTGAACAGAAAAAATGAAAATCCCTAATTATAAAGTCACAATTAGGCCTAAATCATCTGCTTGAGCTACAAATTATAAAAAAGAAAAAATACATTATTCTAGTTATTTAATTCCTTTTGGAAAAGATATAGTTGACTATGTAATTATTCACGAGTTATCACATCATTACTATTGGGGTCATAATAGATTGTTTTGAAGTATTGTTAAACAATTTTGTCCTAATTATAAAGAGATACAAAATAAACTTAATAATTATGAATATTTCTAAAAATATGTTACAATTTATATTACTTTTTTTTAAAAATTTCACAAGGAAATAATAAATGGCAAATATAAAATCTAAAATCAAGTCTATTACAAAAAGCGAAAATGCAAAAGCCAGAAATAATGCAATTAAATCACGTGTAAAAACAGCAATAAAAAAAGCTAAAATTGCTGTTATTAATAAGGATGATTCTCAAGCCTTATTGGTTGCGCGTGCTCACAAAGAAATTGCCAAAGCTGCATCAAAAGGTGTTTTCCACCGTAATAAATCTGCAAGAAAATCATCCAAACTTGATTTGTTTGTTAATAAACATAATGAATTACAAGCTTAATAATTTTTAGATAAAAAAGGGAAAAAGTAAAACACTTTTTCCCTTTTTATTTTTGTTTCATTTTTTTATACTTTTTTTAAATACAAAAAAAGGCATAAAAAAATGGCGGATCAGACAGGATTTGAACCTGCGCGGGCGGTAAAGCCCCTAACGCGTTAGCAGTGCGTCCTCTTCAGCCTCTTGAGTACTGATCCACTTAACTGAATATTATACCATATAAAATAGAAATTAAGGAATTAAAATGAAAATTTTGGGAATTGAATCTTCACATGATGATGCCTCTGTTGCATTGTTAGATAATAATTCAATTGTTTTAATGACATCGTATAGTCAAATTGATATTCATGCTAAATTTGGTGGCACAATTCCTGAAGTAGCTTCTAGAGAACATATAAAAAATTTTGCTTTTATTTTAGAAGATTTAAAATTAAAAGGGGTTGATTTTAAATCTTTAGATGCAATCGCATATACAAAAGAACCGGGTTTGTTAGGTTCTTTGCAAGTGGGATTTTTGTTTGCTAGTGCAATTGCGATGTTTTATAACAAACCCTTAATTCCAATAAATCATCTTTACGGTCATTTTTGATCAGCATCTATTGAACAAGAATTTAAATTTCCAGTTTTAGGTTTGCTTTTATCTGGAGGACATAGCCAGTTTATATTAGCAAACAACCCGCATGAATTAAAAATTATTGGAACAACGCATGATGATGCTTTAGGCGAAATTTATGATAAGATTGCTCGTAAATTGGGTTTGGGTTTTCCTGGTGGACCTAAAATTGATAAACTAAATAATGAGTTTGAAATTAGCTCAGCTTCTCTAATTAATTTCACTATTCCTACTCAAAACCCAGAGTTCCTATTGAATTTTTCTTTTAGTGGTTTGAAAACACAAGTAATAAATTATATTCATAAATATAAAGACAAATTAGATGATGAAATGCAAAAAAATATTGCTATTTCATTTCAAAAAACAATTATTAAATATTTAAAAAATAAAATCGATTTAGCTATGAAAATGTATCCAGAAATTAAAACACTCACATTAATAGGTGGTGTAGCAGCAAATTCAGAAATTAGAAAGTTAGTAAAATCTTATAGTCACTTAAATACAGTTGTTCCAAAGATGCAGTATTGCACAGATAATGGTGCTATGATAGCGAAAGCTGCTCAAATAGAATTGAGTAAGTCTAGAAATTAATGAAATATAATAAATAATAATAAACTAACAAATATAAGAATTAGTAAAGGTGAGGCAATTCAATAAAATCTTGAATAAAATCGATTATATTGAGTTTTGAGTTGTGGGTTCATTTCAATAGCTTTTTTAATTTCTTGATATTTATCGTTCCTTTTTTCACCAATTCAAACCATAATAATAACTATTGATGAAATAAAGTAAGGTATAAATCAAGAAAAAAGTCGATTACCAAAATTAAAAATATTAAGATTTAATAAGTCATTAGGTTTAAAAAAGTTTTGAAAGACAATTTTAGTTGTAATATCTACAAAGCCTACACCACCTGGGGAGGGACTCAAGTTGTTAGACATTGCTAGAATGGTATTTCCAGAAATAAATTTAAAATAATCTGTTACACTTAATGACTCAACGTTGTAACCACCATTTTTGAGTGTGACAAACATTGTTAAAAAGGAAAAATTTATAATAAAAGGAAGGAATTTATACAACAATAATATTTCTAATAATATTTTTTTATTTGCAAAAATTTCTAAAAAATGAATTTTAAAATTATCTATAAAAAATTGATATTTAAATTCATTTTTTTTCAAATCTTCAATTTGATGCAAAAATCTTAAATTTAATATTTTGACAAATATTGCAATAAGCCAATATTGAAGTTTTTTTCAAATAGAAATGATGAGTATGATTGCTAAAACAACTATATTTAAAAAAATATTTATAATTAATCAAATAAAAAATAAAATTTTTTCAATTGAGTCAAAAGAAAATAATTCTTTAAAATAGTAAAAACCAATAGGAATAAAAATTAAAGATATAATTAATTGAAACAATTGATGAACTAAAGCGTTATAAGTCAATGTGGCACTAATATTTTTTAAAGGATATCCCTTTTTGTTAAAATATCAGTAGTAAGAAATTTCTCCTCCAAAAGAAAAGGGAGTAGAAAATTGCATAAAAATAGCTATTACACTTCCAATGAAAGTGTGTTTAAGTTTTATTTTTACATTTTGGGTACTTAAAATTCTTTTTATTTGTAACCCCGAGACCAAGTTTAAAATTCAAAACATTGCAAATTGTGTTATTACAATTCATCTTCCAATATTTTTAAATAAAAAATATTGATAAAATTTAGTGAAAATTTCTGTAGGAGAACCACTACTAAAGCTAGTGTTATAAAATTTATAAAGTAAAACAAATATTATAGATATTATTGCAGCAATGAAAAAACCAAATTTTAAAATATTTTTATATTTATTATTTGGTTGCACAATGTTTAGATTGTCTTTTTTTGCAATTTTTATTTTATTTTGAATTTCATACTCTAAAAAAGCACTATCTTTATATGTGTTATAGCTAGAATGCAAAAATGTATAAATTTCAACTGACTCATGAATTTTAGAATAAATTAATTTTAAAACACCATCATTAGGCAAAGTCATTTTAATTGAAATTATATTATTATTAAAGTTTTGTTCAGAAATTTCGTAATTTAAGATATTTATTTTTGTTGAGGGTTCATAAATTAATTGGTCTATAAAATTAGTGAAAGTCTTGTTATCTGCAAAAAATTCAATTTTGTTTTTAAAAATAAAATTCGGACTTTGTTTTATAGAATTTATTACTTCCATGATATCATAACCATTTTTTTTATAAAATTCTAAAATTTTCAAATATCACAAAGCTATGAAACTAGAGTCCTCACCTAAAAATAAGTATTGATTTTTAGGAGATCAAAAAATCTTATTATCTTTTAAAATAAAAATTTCATTTTTATTTTGTTTTATTTCAAAAAAATATTTTTCAAGTTCGCTATTTGAATGGTTATAGATTTTAATATTATCAAAAGATGTTTTTATTTTTTCAATTATGAAATTAGGTGTGTCTTGACTAATTAAAAAAAACGCATCTGATAAGTGGTTTTTTAAAATGTAATCAATAACTAAAAGTTGAAAGTCTTCTTTCGAAATTACTTTATAAAAAAATTTTTGCAAAAAAGCAACTTGAACTTCATCTTCTTTTAATCAAAAAGCAAAATCAGGTTTATTTTGTAAACTACTAAATATTTTTTGTCAAATTGATACGTTTGATTTAAAATTTTTTAAAATTTTTGTTTTTATAGGAATAATATTATTAGATTTAATAAAATTGTTTTTTAAAAATAACTCTAATCTATCATTGTTGCTTTCAAAAAATTCATACTTATTTTCAAGTTTATCTAAAGAAAGATTGTCTATTTGATAATTTAAATCTGTAAAATAATCATCAACTTTTTTTGTTAATTCTGATCGATTATCATAATTAATTTCATTGACTGTGAATTCATTAAGAAAATTTTGCTCTTCTAAACTTAGCAAGTCTAATTTTTTCTTTAAAAAAAGCATTTCAACAGTTTTTAAGTTTTTTTTGTTAAAAATACCTTGAATTCCGACAAAAAAATCAAAATCATTATTTATAAAAAATTCTTTTGCAATAGTAATTTTGTTATTTCCTGAGTCTCCGAAAAATGTTGCTTCAATTTTAAATTCTTGAAAAATTCTAGAAAAAATTCCTGCAAAAGCAAGTGAAAAATTATTTTCATTATAATAAATTAAAACTTTATTAAATCCTTTTCGTTTTAATAAATTTGCTAGGGCAATAGCTTTAGAAAAAATAAAATTTTCATTTATAAAATTATTCCCATCACCAATTTTTGCAACAATTTTAGAATTAAAAAAATTTGGTAAATAATCAAAATTTAACGCTAAAAAAGTTTTTTTATTGGTATTTTTGATTGCATAGTTATTAAAAACAGATATAGATGACATTACTCATCCATTTCGCGTTGTGAACCAAATAAGTCAAATGTAGGCTCTTCATTTTCTTCGTTTTCATTTTCTTCTTCACTTTTGTGAAATTCAAATTCCTTAAATTTAGGTAAGTCTTTAATAGATCTTAACTTAAAATAATCAAAAAACCTAGATGTAACACCATACAAAGTTGGGTTTCCGGGTGTTGATGCAACTCCAACTTCTTCAATAATTCCCTTTGCAAGCAATGAACCCACTATGTAGTCAGAAATAACTCCTCCACGAATTTGATTGATCATTGAACGAGTTACAGGTTGTTTGTATGCGACAATAGCTGCAACTTCTATTGCTGAGTTTGTTAATTTATATTTACGTTCATTGGAAACAAAATCTATTAAAAATTCTTTCATGTCTTTACTTGTAACAAATTTAAATACATCATCAAATTCAACTACAGTAAAGCCATGGTGTTCTTTGTTGAAACGAACCATAAAATCCTTTAACATTTTTCTTGCTTCATTGATTTTATCTAATTTTAATGTGTTTTGCAATTGTGCAGATGATAGACCTTTTTCTCCTTGTACATACATTATCGCTTCAATTATTCTATATTTCATCTTGACTACCTTTATAAATTTTAATATCTCCAAATTGTTTTTGTTGCTCTAAGTATAAAAATTGTTTTTTTGCCATTTCTAAAACGGCAATTAGAGTTATTGAAAAATGTTTTAAAGAAGGCAAAGCAAACACGCTATCAAAATCTAATTCTTTATACTTTTCTAGTAAAGCTAAAACGTATTTGTTTTGTTCATCAGGGCTAACAAAAACCTCATCCGTTTTAATTGTTATTTTTTGTTGAGCTCTAGTCCTATCAAACATTAATTTTATCACTTCGCTTAATTTTACAAGTGAAGAACGACCATCAAGTTGGTCTTTAACTAGAGGTCTTTTAAACTCATCATAACTACTTACACTTTTTTCATAATAATTATTACGATGTTCTAGTTGTTCTTTTAACATTAATGCGATGTTTTTGATTTGTTGAAATTCTGATAAGAGAGCCAAAATTTGTTGTTTATCTTCTTCTAGTTCAGGGTCTGGCTCTTGTTTATCAATTTGTAAAAGCATTTTGGCCTTAATATGAATTAAAGTTGCTGCCATAACTAAATATTCACTTGCAATTTGAATATTTTTATTTTTTACATTTTCTATAATTGCAACATATTGATTGGCCAAATCCACTAAGTCAACATCCATTATATCGACATTTTTGCTTTTAACTAATTCTAGTAAAAGTTCTAATGGTCCGCTAAAATTTTGGAAATGAAATTCAATATCTTTGTCTAAAATCATTTTATTTTCCTTTTTGATCATTGTATGATTCTGAAATAACTGAATAACTTTGTTTTGCAAGTGATTCGATAGTTTGTGAACTTACATGTATTGGTTTGATAGGTTTGTGGAATATGACTTCAACAGTTATTCTTTTATTTCTAGATAAATTAAGAATTCCTTTAGAATTTTTAATAGTAGTTGGAATAACACTAAGAGCATTTTCTTTCGCAACTTTAAAAGCTCCTGCCTTGAATTCTCCTATATAATCCCCATCAACTCTAGTTCCTTCTGGAAAAATAACACCATTTGTGCGATTAGCTTTTACAAATTTTCCAAATTCTACCAAAGTTTTAAAAGCGGATTTAGGTTTATTTCGTTCAATAAAAAAAGTATCAATAAGCTCTAAAATTCTTTTTACAATAATTTTGTCTTTAAGTTCGGCCTTGGCTAAAAAAGTTAAAATAGGATTGATTGCATCTTGTCCTTGTTCTTCAGCTTCAGTAGCAACCATTAAAACAAAAGGATCTATCATTGATTTATGGTTTGCAACAATTAGACTTGAATTTTTAATTAAATTCTCTTTGCCCTTGACTTTTACATCAATCATAAAAATTTTTAATATTTTTTTGGCATATTTCAAAGTCAAATCAAATCTATACTGCGCATTTAATTCTAATTTACCCTTGCGATATTTCCTAGATAGTGAAAAAATTTTTTTAATTCTTCATAATCATATAAGTGAAAATAAAAATAATTTAAATTGAATAATCATACTTTATTGCCCGTCCATCAAATATACAGCAGCAACAACAAATTCGCCATCGTTGGAAGTTGAAATTCGAAATCTATTATCTATTGTTTGGTTGTTGTCTGTTAATCAATATTTAAATTTGTTTTTAACAATATTTAATTCAGAAAAAATAGACTTTTTATTATCTGCTTTGAAAATAGCTTCCTTTATAGCTCATCTTGTTGCTAAAAATTTTATTTTTTCTTGTTGATCTAGTTGATTATACAAAACTAATTCATTAGGATGTAGTACTTTTTTTAAAAAAGCATTAGTTTTATTTTCAAATCTTGATAATTTGGTTATGTCTATTCCAATCATAAATAATTAAATTTTATTATAGTTATTAGTCATTTTTTAAATTTTGTTTATAAAAATAACAAAAAACATTCATTTTTAGTTAAAAAAGATTATTTTTTAAAAAAATTTAGTTATTTTTTTATTAATATAGGAATGAATCACAAAAACAGAGGAATGATTTTAGAAACTATAATAAATAGTACAATAGATTTCTACAATCAAAATAACGTTGCTATTATGCACAAAAAAATGTTAGACATTAGTTTTAAAAAAATAGGAAAGGATTTAGTGGTAAAAGATGCGGTAGTTCTAAGAAAATCTACCGTTGATTATTATGGGATCTACAAGGGCATTTTTGTTGCCTTTGAAGCAAAAAGTACAAAAGAAAACACCTTGAACTTAAAACAAATTCAAGAACATCAATTAAATTATTTGAAAAGAATTCGCTTTCACCAAGGTTGCGCTTTTTTAATAATTTTTTTCAAAGAATTTGAAAGATTTTTCTTACTTGATATAGCGAAATTAGATTTAAAACAAAAATCAATTTCTTTGAGTTTTTTAGAGCAAAATGGTATAGAAGTTATTCTAACTTATCCGGGTATTATAGATTTTGCTGATTATATTTTTGATATGCTATAAAATTCATGTTATTTTATGTGCTTTTAGTAATTTTTTATTATAATATTACTATTTAAAGTTTTAAATTTAAAAAACTAAATTATTTTTTACATTAAAATGAATTCAGTTGGGTGTGCTTTTTATTTTTAAAATAAAGAGTTCTAGCTGTTAGAAATTTTAAGAAGCTAAACAAACTAAAGGAACAAAAATGAATGACATTCAAAATAAAAATATCGCTGTAAATCAAGCGGAAAATCAACAAGTTGAAAAACCTACAACTTCTTCAGAAATTGAAGTAGTTTCTAAACAAAAATTAATGGAAGCTGGAGCTTACTTCGGAAGAAGAGCTTCACTTTGAAATCCTAAAATGGAACAATATATCAAAGAAAAAAAAGGTGGAAGACACCACATTGATGTATTGAAAACTCAAAAAATGCTTGAAATTGCTTATAAATTAATTTATAAATTTGCACAAAAAGGTGCAACATTTATGTTTGTAGGAACAAAAAAACAAGCAAAAAAAGTTATATTAGAACAAGCTATTCGTACAAATTCTATTTATGTTTCAGATCGTTGACTAGGTGGTACACTAACAAATAGTAGAACTATTTTGTCAAGATTAAAAACAATGGAACAATTAGAAAAATTAGCTGAAAATAATTTTGAAGGTTATACTAAAAAAGAAGGTCTTTTAAAACAAAAAGAACTTCAAAAACTTCAAAAAAACTTAAATGGTATCCGTAAATTAAAAGAAACTAAATTTGAAACATTAATTATGTTGGTTGCAGACCCAAATAAAGATATCATTGCAGTTCAAGAAGCTAAGAAAAAAGAAGTTAAGATTATTGGTGTTGTTAACACAAATACCGATCCAGGTCTTGTAGATTTCCCAATTCCTGCAAATGATGGATCTATTAAAACATTAACATTAATATTCACAATTTTAGCTGATGCTATTTCAGCAGCAAAAGGTGGAAAACAATTATTTGCTTTCCAACCAGAGTCTCAAGTTATTCTTCCTGAAGATCCAGATCGTGAATTAAAACAAACTAAATATGTTCGTCGTTTTAGTTCAAATGGAGAACAACAAGAAAACAAAGTTACTGAAACAGAAGTTGCAAGTAACTAATTAGTTTTAAATTTTTTAAAATTAAAATTTTAGAAGGAGTTAAAATGTCAGCACCAGATTTAAATAAAATAAAAGAATTACGTAATATCACAGATGCACCTTTTGTAGATTGTAAAAAAGCATTAGAAGCATCTGAATATGATATTCAAAAAGCAATAGCATGATTACAAGAAAATGGTAAAGCAAAAGCTATTAAAAAAGCAGGACGTATAGCTGCTGAAGGTTTAGTTTATGCTATCAAAAATGACAAAAAAATTGTTATTTTTGAGTTAAATTCTGAAACAGATTTTGTTGCTAAAAATAAAAATTTTATTTCTTTAAAAGATGAGATTGCATCTTTATTATTGGAAAATGATTTTAACAATTTGGATCAAGCTTTTGAAATCAAAAGTACAAGTGGGAAAAACATAGCAGATTTAGTTACTGATGCATCTGCAACATTAGGTGAAAAAATTAGTTTACGTCGTGTTGAATTTGTTTTAATTTCAAATGGACAAAATGCTGGTTCTTACGTTCACTTTAATGGTCAAACATCTGCAATCGCAGTTATTGAAGGTGGTTCTGAAGAAGTTGCTAGAAATGTATGTATGCACTCTGTTGCAATGAACCCAGAATTTACTTTTGAAAGTGAAATTCCAGCTGACAAATTAAATAAAATTAAATCTGATCTTGCTCAATCACCAGCACTAGTTGGAAAACCTGAAAACATTCAACAAAGTATTATGACAGGAATGTTGGCAAAAGAACTTTCTAAATTTGTGTTAGAATACCAACCTTTTGTTGTTGAAAGTGAAATTAGTGTTGGAAAATATTTACAAAACAATCAAGCCAAACTTACTAAAGTTATTAGATTTGAAGTAGGTGAAGGAATCGAAAAAGTTGTTTCTAATTTTAGTGAAGAAGTTAAAAACCAAATTGAAAACTCTAAATAATCAATTTGTTTTTTGTTAAACAATAAGGAGAAAAATTTTCCATTTGGAAAATTTTTTGATTTTTTATGTTAAATTTTTTAAGTAGCAGATTACAAAAATCATTAACTAAAATGCAAAAATCTACTTTAATAAATGAAGAAGATTTAAATAGCATTGTTAGAGAAATTAGATTAAATTTATTGGAAGCAGATGTTAATTTAAATGTTGTGAAAGAGTTTATTTCGGAAGTAAAAAATCAAGTTTTAATTGAAGGTTTAACATCTAAATTAAATCCGCAACAACATTTTTTAAAAATTTTACACCAGAATTTAGTTAAAATTTTGGGTCAAAAAACAAAAGAATTTAGTTTTAAAAAACCTATTAGCAAAATTATTTTAGTCGGATTACAAGGTTCAGGAAAAACTACCACAGTATCTAAATTAGCATTATTTGCTAGAAACAAAAAGAAAGCAGAAAAACCACTTTTAGTTGCTTGCGACATTTATCGACCAGCTGCTATTGAACAATTAAAACAATTAGGAAAACAAACATCTATAGAAGTATTTAGCACTTCTGGAACACCTGAAGAAATAGCACAAAAAGCATTACAATTTGCTAATGATCAAAATCATGATTTAGTTATTTTTGATACAGCGGGTCGTTTAAGCATCGATGAACAATTGATGCAAGAATTAGTTAATTTGAAAAAAATTATTTACCCAGATGAAATCTTATTTGTTGCGGATGCACTTTCGGGGCAAGACATTATAAATGTTGCTAAAACATTTAATGATGAAGTTGGTTTGAGTGGATCTATAATTACAAAATTAGATTCAGATGCTAGAGCAGGTGCTGCGCTTTCTATAACACATTTATTATCAATTCCAATTTATTTTATAGGAAGTGGAGAAAAAATTGGAGCATTAGAGATTTTTCATCCTCAAAGGATAGCTGATAGAATTTTGGGTATGGGTGATGTTGCTAGTTTGTTAGAACAAGCTGAAGAAAATATTGATCACAATCAAGCTAAAAAACTTGGGAATAGATTGTTTAGTGGGCAGTTTGATTTAGATGACTTGCTTAAAAGTCTTTATCAAATTAAAAAAATCGGTAAATTTTCTAAAATTATCAATATGATTCCTGGGATTGCAGGAAAAATTAGCGAAGAACAAATAAGTGATGCTGAAAATAAAATTAAATTATATGAGATTTTAATTTCTTCTATGACTATTGAAGAAAGAAAAAAACCCAAGCTGCTTAAAATGCAATCAAGAAAAGAAAGAATTTTAAAAGGTTCTGGAAGAAGTAGTTTTGAATATAATCGTTTGGTTAATGAATTTGAACAAATGTCAAAACAAATCAAAAATTTTGGAGGCAAAAGTTCTATTTTTGAAAATATTTTCAAAGGTTAATTAACTTTTAATATTATGATAGCAGAAAAGGATTACTCATTTTTTATTAATCATCTTAAACAATTTGGTTTTATTTTTCAAGGATCTCAAATTTACGGTGGTCTTGCAAATACTTGAGATTATGGGCCTTTAGGTTCATTATTATTGAAAAATATTAAGGATTTTTGACTTGATTTTTTTGTGACCACAGAACCAAACATGTTTTTAGTTGATACTAAAATTTTGCTAAATCCACAAGTTTGACAGGCTTCTGGACACCAACAAAATTTTAATGATCTTTTAGTAGAAAACACAATTAATAAAAAACGTTATCGAGTTGATCATTTACTCGAGAATGTTTTTGGTTTACAAAATATAGAAACATGAAGTAACGAACAAATTGAAGAAAAATTGTCAGAAATTAGTAATTATGATAATTCAAAAGTTCAATGATCTAAAGTTCGCCAATTTAACTTGATGTTTGAAACTTTTCAAGGAGTGGTAGCAGATCAAAAATCTTCAATTTACTTAAGACCAGAAACAGCGCAAGGAATTTTTATTAATTTTAGCAATATTTTGCGTTCCCAAAGACCCAAATTACCTTTTGGTGTTGCTCAAATTGGTAAATCATTCCGCAATGAAATAACACCTGGTAATTTTATTTTTAGAACTCGTGAATTTGAGCAAATGGAAATGGAAATTTTTTGTCATCCTGATCAAGCTACTCAAATTTATGACAAATACATTAATAAAATTCAACTATTTTTAAGAAGTCTTGGTTTAGAAAATTCAAAAATAAGACTTAGACATCATGATAACTCAGAACTTGCTCACTATTCAAAAGCAACAGCTGACTATGAATTTAAATTTGCATTTGGTTGAGGTGAACTCATTGGTATCAGTAATCGTAGCGATTTTGATTTAAGAACACATAGTGAGCACAGTGGTGAATTGTTGATGTATTTAGATTCTATTACAAATCAAAAATTTTATCCTTTTGTAATTGAACCTTCTATTGGTGCAGACAGACTTATGTTAGCTATTTTAGAAAATGCTTTTACATATGATCAACAAAATGATCGTTTTTTCTTAAGTTTGAAATATGATTTAAGTCCTTATAAAGTTGCAATCTTGCCTTTAGTTAAAAAATTTAATGATTCAAGTTTTGAAATTTATCAAAACTTGCTAAAAAATAAAATTAGTACAACTTTTGATCAAAGTGGCAATATTGGTAAAAGATATAGAATTCAAGACGCTATGGGTACTTTTTTTTGTATTACTTATGATTATCAAAGTTTAGAAGATAATACAGTTACAATTCGCCACCGTGACACAATGGAACAACAAAGAATTTCTATTGATGAAATAGTAGAATATTTAGAAAAAAATAAAGGATTAAATGGACTATAAAAAATTACGTTTATTAATCAAAAATAATGTTAGTATTGTTGACGAAATATCAGCATATATTAACTTAACTAAAAAAGGTAATAACTTTTGAGGATTATGTCCTTTTCACGAAGATGGTAATCCATCATTGTCAGTTACTCCAAATAAAAAAATTTTTCAATGTTTTTCTTGTAAAGTTGCTGGTGATGTTATTGCATTTCTTAATAAAATTAATAGATGGAATTTTAATGAAACTATTGCTTTTTTAGCGAAAAAATATAATTTACAAATTGATAAATCTTTTTTTTCTGTAAATGAATTTAATTATAGTGAACAAGATCAAGAAGCTATTAAGGCTTTTGAATCAGCTGCTAGAATTTATGCAACTAATTTATTTCAACCTAAAGATCCTCTGGTTATAGAATTTTTAAAAAAACGAAATTTAACACCACAAATATTAAAAGATTTCGATATTGGATACGCTGAAAAAGAAGGTTTATCCAAATTATTACTTCGGCAATATGATCGATTTGTATTAGTTAATAATTCGTTAATGAATTCAGCGGGATTTGATTTTTTTAGCAACAGAATAACTTTTGCAATAAGAAATGATCGTGGTGATATTGTGGGCTTTTCGGCTAGAAGTATTGATGGTCAAGAACCTAAATATTTAAATTCAAGTGCTAGTAGTTTATTTGTAAAGTCTAGTATTTTATACAACTTTCATAATGCTAAAGCAAAAATTCCTATCACAAATGAATTGATTATTACTGAAGGTTTTATGGATACCATTGCTTTTTATCGTGATAATATTTTTAATGTTGTAGCTTTGATGGGTACTTCATTAACACAGAATCATTTAAAACTAATTGGTAGTTATAAAATTATTTTAGTTTTAGATGGTGATGAAGCTGGTCTTCTAGCAACTTTGAAATCTATTCAATTGTTGATTGAAAATAAAATATTTCCCGAAATTGTTAGTTGTCCAAAAGGTTATGATCCTGACGAATATTTTCAAGAAAATAATTCAGGAAGTTTGGCTAAATTATTAAGTACGAAAATTGGTGTTTTTGATTTTATTTATCAACACTTTAAAAACAAAATTAAGTCAAATTCCGCAGCCGAGCTTTCTGAATTTATTAGTAAAATTGAAACATTCTTAAGATTTGCACCTTTTCAAATTCAAAAAATAATTATTCAAAAAATTAGTAGCGAATTAAATATACCTGAATCTAGTTTTAACTTAAAAAAATCTAAATTTCAGTATGGTTCTTTTAAAAAAACTCAAGCTTTTCAACATTCAAGATCCGAATTTTACAGTCAGTCACCAACGGATGATTTAAGTGAGTTAAGAGATGTCCCACCTACAAATCATAAAAAAAATGATCGTAAATCCTTGCAACATTTAAAGTATTTAACAATGCTAGAACTTAAAATTTTATTTTTTTTGGTAAATAATCCCAATTTTATAAAAGGTATCAAAGAGAAGAAATATAATTTTTTAAATTTAGATAATAAGATAATTTTTCAAGACTTGAGTGAGGTGGGGCAAAATGATGAAAAAAAACAGGAAATAATAAGATTAATAAAAAATAAAATATTTGAATTAATTCATGATGAATATCGCAAGAATTATGAATTAGAAACTCCAAATTCATATGAGGAATTTTTAAATTGAATTGAATTAGCACAACAACATAGATCGCAATTAGATCTTGTTAATAAGGTAAATAGAATTAAAGAATCAAATGATTCAAAGGAACAAGAGGAACTGATTAAACAAATTTATAAAAAAGATTATTAAAAATATTTAGGAAGTTTTATGGCATCAAAAGAAACTAAAAAAAAATTAACTTTGAAAGAAAAAAGCTTAGATAATAATATAGAAAAAGCTACTAAAGTTAAAATATCTAAATCTTTAAAAGAAACAAATTCAACAAGTTTGGATAAAAAAGTTACAAAAACAACCAAAAGTACAAATAAGTCTAAATTTAAAGTAGATGATTTACAAAAAAAAGAGTCAAAAACTAAAAAATTAAAATCTGAAATCAAAAATTCTAAAAAATTAACTATTGAGTCTGAAATCGAAACAAAAGCAGTTAAATCAAAAAAATCTAAATCAATCGAGAAAGATTCTTTGGCGAATTTGGATAAACAAAAAGCAAAAAGTAGCAAAACTAAAATTACAAAAAAATCTAATTCAAATACTAGCAAACCTAAAACAACCAAAAAAACAGAAAATAAGTTAAAAACAGATTCTTTTAATCCAGAAGATCAAACTTATTATTCTTTAATTAGTGCTCTTAATAAAGTTTTAGATAAAAAAAGAAAAAAATTGCTTAAATCTAAAGAGATCAAGAAAAATGAAGAAGTTTATCTAACAAATGAAGAAGTTTATCAATTTTTAGAAAAAAAGAATCTTCAGATTTATGAAGATCAAATTGATGATATGTATGCTGTTTTAATTAGGGAAAAAATCTTAAGTAGTCAAACAGATGAATTAGATTTGGAAAATATTGAAGTTAGAGAATTATCGGAATATGCTAGTTTCAAATTCGAAAATGAAAAAAGCAAAAATAAATTTGATGACGAAGATGATTTTGATAATTATGACGAAGATGAAGATAGCATTGATGAGGCTCTATTAATTCAAGAGCCAAGTAAACTTGACCATTTAGATGAAGATAGCATTAACCATAGACGCACTAAAATTTATAGTGATGACACTTATCGAAACAAACTTTCAGACACTAATGATATTATCAAATGATACATGCGTTGAATTGGAAAATATGGTAAATTATTAACTGCTGAAGAAGAGCAGGAATTAACTATCAAAATGCAACAACCAGGTAGAGTTGGCAAAAAAGCTAGAGACACATTAGTCAAACGTAATTTAAGACTTGTTATTAATAATGCTAAGCGATATAAAAATAGAGGGCTTAGTTTTATAGACCTAATTTCAGAAGGAAATTTAGGGATTATGAAGGCTGTATCAAAATTTGATCGTACTAAAGGATTTAAATTTAGTACATATGCTACATGGTGAATTCGTCAAGCAATCACTCGCGCAGTAGCAGATCAAGCAAGATTAGTTAGAATACCGGTTCATATGGTTGAAACCATAAATAAAATAAATAAAATAGATAGAGAATTACAACAAGAAACAGGACTTAACCCGTCAGCGGAAGAAATTGCTGCTCGTTTGGGAGGGGATTTTACTGCTGAAAAAGTTCAGCATATTCGTAGAATCAACATTGAACCTATTTCTCTTGATAAAACTATTGGTAAAGAAGAAGATAGTTCTTTTTCAGATTTTATCAAAGATGAAAGTGTTATTTCTCCAGTTGAGTATGCAGAGCGTGAAGAACGTGGGAAAATGCTTGTAAGTATTATTAAAGAAAATTTAGACTTAGATGAACAAGATTTTATTTTTCGTCGTTTTGGAATCAGCGAAGATGAAAATGGAAACCAATACAAACCGCATTCTTTTGATGAAATGGCAGAATTACGAAAAGTAACTAAAGAGAGAATTCGTCAAATTGAGACTAAAATTATTAAAAAATTAAAACCATTATATCGTCGTTGAATGCACAAGGATTTCTTTTAATTAAAATGAATACAAATTCCAAACTTACTACAACAATAGATGTAATTAATTTTTTGGAATCTAAATTTCAATCACAGTTTGCAGCTTCATGAGATACTCAAGGGGTAGAAATTTTAGGTATTGACAAAAAAATTAGCAATGTTTTAGTTGCGTTAGATTTAACTCAAAAAGTATGTGATGATGCAATCGGAAAAAAAGTAGATTTAATTATTATTCATCACCCATTTTTCTTTCATGAAACAAAAAAAGATGAATACAAAAAAGCACCACATAAAAAAACAATTTATTCAAAGTTGTGTAAAGAAGGAATTTTTGTTTACACTATACATACAAATTATGATTCAACAAACCATGGAACAGCTAATTCAATCTTAAATAATCTTGGATTAGAAGTACATAACAAAAAAGCAATTGATCATTATAATTTAATTGTTGATGTAAAAACTAATTTTAATTCAGTAGTTAAAGCTATAAATCAAAATTTAAAAATTTTAAATTTACAATCAAATGTTATGAAAAATTTTGCTATAAAAAAAATAGCTATTTTGCCAGGGAGTGGTGGAATTGAAGCGGTTTTAGCTGCTAAAAAATATAAAGCCGATTTAGTTTTAACATCAGATTTAAAATGGTCTGATTGAATCTCTATTGATGCTAAAAAAATAAATGTTTTACAACTTGGCCATTTAGTTGAACAATATTTTGCGCTTGATATTCAGCAAATATTAAAACAATATTTTCCAAAAGTTAAAACAACAATTTTTTGACAAAATGAAATTTTTGTTAATATTAGAGGTGATTATGATTAAATTAGGTTCTCATGTTTCTTTTAAAAAACCATTGTATTTAGTTGGAGCAAGTAGTGATTCTGTGGCAAACAAAGCTAATACAATGATGATTTTTTTAGGAGCTCCACAAACCTCAAAAAGAATTAGTGTTAGTAATTATCGTTTAGAGGATTACCAAAAAATGTATTCTAAAATGATTCCTCCAGAAGACATTGTGATTCATGCACCGTATATTATCAATAATGCAAGTTTAGTTAAGGCTGAATTTGCTAACAAGTTTTTGATTGAGGAAATTAATCGAATGAATCATATAGGAGCCAAATATCTTGTTCTTCATCCAGGTTCCTATACAACTTTTAGTCGCCAAGCATCAGTTGAACAACTTATTGAATCTCTTAAATTTGTGATATCACAAACAAAAGATGTTGTTATATGTATTGAAACAATGGCTGGAAAAGGGACTGAAATTGGTACAACTTTTGAAGAATTAGTTTATATTGTTGAATCCATCGATTCACCAAGGGTTGCAATTTGTTTGGACACTTGTCATGTATGGGATGCAGGTTATAATTTGCATAATTATGAGGAATTTATAACACTTTTAAAATCTACAAGAATGCTAAATTATTTAAAAGTAATTCACCTAAATGATTCGCAAAATGAATTAGGTTCACATCACGATAGACATGCTAATATAGATAAAGGCAAAATAGGATTGGCAACTTTGCAAAAAATAGTGCATGAGCCCTTGTTTGATAATATTCCTATTATTTTGGAAACACCATGAGTGGACAATCAACCAATCTATGATGAAGAAATAAAAATGTTACTAAAGAAAAAATAGTAAAAAAGGACAAAAAATGAAAACAATTTATTTAGCTGCAGGATGTTTTTGAGGAGCTCAAGCGTTTTTTGATCAAGCCAAGGGAGTGATTTCAACTCGAGTTGCTTATTTAAATGGTGGATTTGAAGGTGTTAGTTATAAGCAGGTGTGCCAAAATTCAGGACACGTAGAAGTTGTTGAAATAAATTATGATTTAAAGGAAATTAGTTCAGAAACAATTTGAAATTTATTTTTAAAAATAGTAGATCCATATAGTTTAAATAAACAAGGGGGCGATAAAGGTATTCAATATCGTTGTGGTGTTTATGCAAAAAATCAAGAAGATTTAAATATTTTTTTAGAGTTCAATAAAAAATTTGTTGATTCTGAAAGACGTGATAATGTTTTAGAATTCGACTTAGTTAAAGACTTAACAATAGCTGAAGAATATCATCAAAAATATTTGGAAAAAAATCCTCAAGGATATTGTCATGTTAATTTATCCAGTTTTCCAGAGGATTTAAAAAAAAATAATAAAATCAAAGCATTTATAACTGAACTAAAAAAAAGAAATATCATAAAAGATATTAGTGATGAAGAAAAATTCATAAATATTAAAAAGGGTCAAAAAATTTACATTGGTTTTGATCCAACTGCCCAATCACTTCATCTTGGAAATTACATAGCAATTAGTGTTTTAAAACGTTTTCAAAAATTAGGTATTGAAACTATAGCAATAGTTGGTGGGGCAACAGGTATGATTGGAGATCCATCTTTTGCATCCAAGGAAAGAGTTTTGTTAGATTCTAAAACATTACTAGCTAATAAAGCAAAAATTATCAAACAACTTGAAAGTTTTGGTTTAGAAGTTTTTGATAATTTTCAAATTTATCAGGAAATGACGGTTATTGATTTTTTACGAGACATTGGTAAAACTATCAATATCGCTTACCTACTAGCTAAAGATTCTATTGCAACTAGAATTCAAAGTGGTTTATCTTTTACAGAATTTAGTTATCAATTAATTCAAGGATGAGATTTTAAGTATTTATACGAAAATCTAAATGTTGTTGGTCAAGGTGGGGGTTCTGATCAATGAGGAAACATGGTAACTGGATTGGATATTATTAAAAAAACTATTGGTGAAACTAATTCTTTTGTTTTTACAACTAATTTACTCACAGATGAACAAGGCCGAAAATTTGGTAAAACATTTGGTGGAGAACCTATGTGACTTGATGGGCAAATGTTTAGTCCTTACAAACTTTATCAATTTTTATACAACCAAAGTGATGAACAAGCAGAAAAAATTATGATGATGCTATCTTTTTCTAGCTTAAATGATATAAAAAATTTAATAAGTGAACATAATTTAAATAAAAAAGCTCGTTTATTACAAAAAAGAGTTTCTGAAGAAATTGTTTTTGATATACATGGTCAAAAAGGTTTAGACCTTGCTCATAAAATTAGTAATATTTTATTTGGTAAAATTAGTTATGAAATGATAAATCAAGAAGAAAAAACAGAACTTACTAAAGTTTTACCATTTTTTCAAGTTAAAGAATTTAATATAGATGTTATGCTTGAAAGCAAAATTTTTAGTTCTAAAAGAGAATTAAGAGAGTTTATTAGTGATAATGCCCTAGAAATTAATGGAGTAAAAATTCAAAAAAATGAGGATTTAAGTCTCGATCTTTTGGATGAACAAAATCGTTTACTAATCAAAAAAGGCAAAAAGTCATTTTTTATCATTGAAGTTGCAAAATAATTGCAACTTTTTATATAATTTAATTTTTTTAGGTAAGGAAATTTATGGCAAAATTTATTTTTATTACAGGTGGTGTTTTATCTGGGGTTGGTAAAGGAGTTGCTGTTGCATCTGTGGCAAATTTGCTTAAAGCTGCTAATTTTTCAGTTTTTATTTTAAAGTTAGATCCTTATTTAAATGTTGATCCAGGAGTTTTATCTCCCTATGAACATGGAGAAGTTTATGTTACGTCTGATGGTGGCGAAACTGATTTAGATCTTGGGCACTATGAACGTTTTACTAATCAAAATTTTTCTAAAGATTCGAATCATACTACAGGAAAAATTTTACTTTCGGTTATTGAAAAAGAGCGCCGTGGTGAATATAAGGGTAAAACAGTTCAATGAATCCCAAATGTTACAGATGAAATTATGAACTATATTAAAGGGGTGGCTGATAAACATAAAACTGATTTTGTTTTAGTTGAAATCGGTGGAACTGTTGGAGACATGGAATCGAATCCATTTTATTTTGCTGCTTCACAAATGGCGGCAGAGTCTGATTATAAGGATGCTTTTTTTATTCACACAACATATGTTCCATTTTTATCAACATCGCAGGACTTTAAAACTAAACCAACACAATTTTCCATTGCTAATTTAAATACTTTGGGGATTAAACCAAATTTAGTTTTTGTTCGTCTGGATAGCACTCAAACTGATGAATATGTTTGTCAAAAAGTAGCCAAATCTAGTTGAATGTCAACTAAGAATGTTATTGCCATTCCCAATTTAGCTAATATTTATTCTTTACCAGAACTATTAAGACAATCTAATGTTTTAGAAATTATTTTAGAATATTTTGGTTTAGATTTTGTTGAGCCTGATTTGAGATTATGAAATGAATTTAATCAAAAAATGCTTTCAAAAAAAGAACACTGTGTCAAAATAGCAGCGCTTGGAAAATATATTGAATTTAAGGATGCCTATAAATCTATTTTAGAAGCACTAAATTTTGCGGGTGCATACAATAATTGTGAGATTAATGTAGATTTTATAGATACATCGGGAGAATATCCTTTTGACTTAAATAAATTAAAAGAATATAATGGCGCCTTAATTTTGCCAGGTTTTGGTTACCGTGGCTTTGAAATTAAAGTCGCATCTGCAACATTTTTACATTCAAATAATATTCCTACTTTTGGAATATGTTTAGGAATGCAAGCAATGACTGTTGCTTATGCAAGACATAAAGGTATTTTAAATGCTAATTCAGCAGAATTTTTAAAAGATCAGCCAGATCAAACAAGTGTTTTAGATTATAACAAAGAAAATGGACATGCATTACAGTTGGGCGGAACACTGCGTTTGGGTAGTTACGATATTCGATTTTTAGAAAATAGTAAAATTGCACAAATTTATGGTAAGCAACTTGTATCAGAACGTCATAGACATCGCTTTGAAGTTGTTAAAAAATATATTAATCAGATTTCAGATGAAAATTTTTATTTTAGTGGTTTTGAAAAACAAACAGGATTGGTTGAATCATGCGAAGATAAAACTAAAGACTTTTACATTGGAGTTCAATATCATCCTGAATTTGAATCTAAACCTCTTTCACCCCATCCTTTATTTGATGCATTTGTGAAAGTGCTTTTAAAAAAAGAGTGCTAATTAGAGTTTTACAGGAATAAAATTCTGAACTTTGATATTCTCAGATATATCAATATTTTCAATCACAAATATTAAGAAATCATAAACCATAATCATAGCTACTACATCATTTTGACAATAATCTTGAAGATGTTTTTTAACACCTACTCATTCATTATCACCAATTAAACCCAAATATCTTTCAATACCTTTTTGCATAGCCATCAGGCCATTTTGCACTTTTAGTTTTTTATAAGGTGTTATCAAATGTGTTAATTCATAACTATATTTAGTTATGAAGTTTTCGATTTTTTTAATTGAAAAAAATCCTTTTAAGTCAGAAACGACCATTCACCCTTTTGCAAAGGGATCTTTTAAATCTATTGTTTTGTCAATGATTTCATTGACTTTTCGAGTGTATGATTCCATTTTTTCAATTACAATGTGCTTTTCGAATTGAGAACTTAAATTATCATGTATAAGATTGAGCATTTCTTTCAACTTAGAGTGCTCATAACTTTTATTGAATACTACATATAAATCGGCAGTATTATCATAAATTTTGTCAATAATTTCAAAACAATCTTGTCATTTATAGTTTTTTGGATCAACAACAAAATTTCGATTTTCAAAATTTTGTTCTATTTCTTTGCCATTTTCTGTAACAATAACGGAAGCTTGGAAAATTAGTTGTTGGTATGGTTGGCTAAAATGAATTGCAGGATAAGGTAAGCTAAAGGCTTCAAAATCAAATCAAACAATTTTTTCACTATTTTTTAGCTTGTCTAAAAAAACATCAATACTTGGTTTATCATTGACAATTATTTGATTCTTTTGTTTAAAAAAATTGAATCAAAAAGAATTATTAATTCAATTTTGAAGCATTTCGGGTTTATTTTTTAATTCAATAATAATATTGCTTTTAATTAAGTTACCACTAAATCCATCTATTTCAGGTAATGTTTGAGAAACGATCTGATTAAAATCGCTATTTTTTGCAAATTCTCCATTATCTATTGCTAGGGGTTGAACAAAAGTTGTTGCATTTTTTGCTTCTTCAATCATCTCTAAAGCATCTAAAATATCTATCATTGGAATATAAATGTCACTTTTATTTTTGTTTGATCATCCTTTATTTATACTCCCTTTGTAAACATGAGTAAAAATTTTGTTAGCATTCATGTAATTAATATCATTAAATTGTTTGGCAGTAATTCCCATTTGTTTAGCTATTTTTTTAAGAAAAAAAGTAGAATATTGTCCACTTTTTATCTCTGTTTGACTAGGTTTTTTTGTAGTTTTGTTGTAACTAATGTGGTTTAGCTTAGCAAATTCTATTTGTTTAGCCTTTGGTTTTTCAACAGTATCTAAAATAAAAATAGCTATATTTTCAATAGGGAATTTAATATTTAAAGTTTCTCTTAAGCTATAAGTGCTAATTCAAAAATCTCAATGAGAACGCAAAAATTCCTTGATTGAAGTAGAAGAACTTATTTTTAGGTGACCAATTTCTTTAGTTTTTTTAATAAAAACATCTGGCTTGGAAATTGCATTTTTAAAATTAAAAGTAGGTCATAAAATTATTTCGCAAGAATCATCTAACATAAAATTTTTAGTTTGTTCTATAGCAAGTTCCGTTTTAGCAGAACTAACAACACAAATTTTTTGTTGATAATTTTGTTTTACAAATTCAAAAAAATAATTTGTAAAATTTTTAAAAACATTTATATGAATGTCCACATAATTTTCTAGTTCTGCTTCAAAAAAACTATCAAAATTTCATAAAAGTTCATTCTCTTCCAAATCATCTTCATTCAAATCTTCATTCAAATCTTTTTTATCTAAATTGCTAACTTTATTTCAAATAAAATAAGGTTGGCTTGTTGATAATTTTAAGTAATGTTTAAATCGAATTCAATCCATAATAGTTTTATTATTTAGTTAATTTGAGAGTCTATATATTTCAAAACTAACTTCCAAAATTTTATTTTCTTCCTTTAGTTCTTCAAAAACTTCTTTAATTTTTTGACTAAACACTGCTCTAAAATTATTTTGAGTACGGTTGCAAATTTCCCTAGTAATTTCGCTTAAACTAATAGCTATATTATTGTGCTCAAAAATTGTTAAAATACAATGTTTAAGTTCGTTATCATGAATTTCTAAAATATTTCTTTGAGTAGATGGTGTTTTACTTTGTCTAAAGTGAAAATTAGCGTCCAATGGGAGAATGAAATTATCTTCAATTTTGGCAACAGGCAATACTCAATTATTTATTTTCTCCTTAAAAGAAGGACTTATTCTAGTTTCGTGCATTCAATTTTTGATAATTGTTGCAAGTTTGTTGTATAGAATTGGTCCAGTTTTGTCTAAAATTTGTTTAATTATTAAGCTTTTGTGTTTTGAATCAGCTTGATAAAATGAATTTGTATCATTTTTGTTTGCAAAAACATCAACAATTTCATCAATATTTGGAAATTCTTCAAACAAATTAGCAGAAGAAAAATCTCTCAAATTGAAGCTATCATCATTGTTTGATTTTATAGCGGAATTATTATTTGATTTTTCTGGATAAGTTCCCAAATTAATAAGTTTGTTAACAATTAATTGAAGTTGTTCTTCAGTATTTTTAAATCAATCTATAGATCAAATTCTATGAATATTTCAACCTCTACGTTCAAAAACTTGTTGACGAAGTCTATCACGATCTCGACTAGTTTTTGATTGTTTGTAGGTAGTACCATCGCATTCAATTCCTAAAACATAGTGGTTGGAATTTTTGCTATCAACAACAGCTAAGTCAATATATTGAGATGATGAACCAACCTGTTTGTGAACATTAAAACCTTTTTCTTTTAATTTTAAATAAACTTGGTTTGCAAAAATTGAATTTGTTTTATCAATTGTTGTGTTTTCAACTGGTTTTATTCCAAATTCCGCATTCTTAAAAAATTGTTCGAGTAATTTGATTCCACGATTATCGCTTTTAAATCAATCAACTTCATCACTTTTAAAGTTAGAAATTAAAAACATACCTTTTTTAGCACGAGTAATGGCAACATTTAATCTCTTGTATCCAAAATTTCTATTTATTGCTCCAAATGATAAACCAATTCTAGAGTCGCTATTTCTTTTTCCTTCAATTAGGAAAATAATAAAGTCACGCTCATCACCTTGAACAGTTTCAATGTTTTTGACAAAAAAAGGACTATCCGTTTGAGATTCAAAGAAAAATTTATATTTAGGATTATTTAATTTGAATTTTTCAATTTCACGTTCAACTTTTTGTTGTACTTCTGAGTTTAATACAACAAAACCAATTGAAGCTTTATTTTGATATTTGTTTATAAGTTTTTTGAGAATTTCAAAAGACTTGTTGATAATATTTTGTTCATCACTGATTTTGGTTGCTAAATCAGGTTGTGCATAAACAAACCTTAAACCTTCATTTAGTTGTGGTTGCCTTGCATTTGCAAAAGTTTTGAGACTTTTATAGATATTTTCTTTAGAAGTATAAATTAGTTCTTCAAATTCTGACCGATAGTGTCACTTAAGTTCGATAGAATCTAAGATAGCTTCTCCTAAATTTAGAACAGAGTCAAAACCATTTGAAAAATC
Source organism: Mesomycoplasma sp. (assembly GCF_056854695.1). Classification (NCBI taxonomy): domain Bacteria; kingdom Bacillati; phylum Mycoplasmatota; order Mycoplasmoidales; family Metamycoplasmataceae; genus Mesomycoplasma; species Mesomycoplasma sp. Next base: position 70,591 of record NZ_JBXGGF010000009.1, on the reverse strand, counting down.
ATCTTCAGCACTTAAATTATTTTCATCAAAGCTATCTTCATCTTCATAATTTGAAACAAAGAAATTAGATGGTGGCATTTGTTCTTTGTCACCAGCGATGATAACTTGTTTGCCACGGTAAAGTGAAGTGATGGCAATTTCAGGTCTAATTTGTGATGCCTCGTCAAAAATAATTACATCAAATTTAAAGTCTAAATTTTTAAATAACCAACTAACAACAAGTGGAGAAAGCATTAAACAAGGTTTTACGTTTAAAATAAAATCTAAAGAGTTAGCAAAAAGTTGTCTAAATGAAATTTTGGAAGTTTGTTTTGCGGCTTCTTTTTTTAGTTGCATGTACTGTGGATTAGAATTTGCTGAAGCTAAAAATTCTTTAATATTTTTTTCTAAGTTAAAAGCAATTTTAGCAATATTATTTTTAATAATTTCCTGATCACGCGTTCTAAATAAATTTAAATTATTGTTTAGATAAATAGAATCATAATAAGGAATTTCAGTTTTAATTGTGTGTTCAATAAGTTTTTTATAAAATTGTTTTAAATAAATTTTTTTAAAATCACTAGTTAAGTTAGATTCTAAAATTTCTTCAAAAAAGTTATCACAATTTAAATTTTGTAAAGAATTTTTATAAAAATTAAATCTTACATAGTCATCAAATTGAGATTTAAATTTAATAAATCCTTCTATTTTATTGTTAAATGATTGAAAACTAATGTCTTTAAAATTCAATAAAGATTTATCAAATTTATTCATCAACAACTGAATTCTTAAAACAAATTTTTCTAGAAAGTTAACAATTCTAGAATTGTGATAAGACATACTTAACAATTTAAATATTGAATGATGAATTTCAAATTCTTCCATCGCATTTTCAATTTGTTCAAAACCTTGTTCTATTCTTTCCAAATCCATTAAATCAGGTTTGAAAGGAAGTTGGTCGATCATTTTTTTAATACTTTTATTGTAATCCTCTAAGTTAACAAATTTTTCAGATTCTTGTATTAAATCAATATTTTTTAACTCTAAATTTTCTTTTAAATTACTTTTAAAAAGAAGACTAACTTCTTTTCATGATCCTGACAAAAATCTAAAGGAACTTTTAGATTTATTTGTTGTTGTTTCATAAATTTGTCTAGCGTTTTTTTGCTCTAAAAACTCAACATTACTTCATATTTGTAGAAGTTCTGAAACTAATTGTTGTTTTGCTTTAACTATATTCTTTAACTCTTTTATTTGAATTATAATGTTATTAATATCAATGTTTGAATCAAAATTTTGCTCAAATTTTAAACTATTATAAAAATTAACTAGATGGTGAATTGCAAACACGGAGGCAATGAAATTATTCTCAAGAATATTTTTGTTTCTTTGCAATCCCAAATCTATAATTTGTTGTCTTGTTTGAGCAGCAATCTCTAAAATATTATCTAAATTATTAAAAATTTCTTCTTTTTCATTGATATCTATAACATTTAGACCTAATCATTGATGTTTTTTTCAATCAAAATTAATAGCCTGGTATGATTGAAAAAATCTATCAATTGTATTTAGTGTATCCTCAAATTTTGAATTACTCATTTTTCAAGGACTATCTTCAATTTGAAAATTCAAATCAGGTATAGAATCTAGTTCAGAAAATTTACCAATATAGTTATATAAGTTTAATCCTTCGGGACCAAAAGATTTCGTTAAAATAGAACCATATTTTTCAAGAATTTCTTGTACTTGATTATGATTTTTTATAAAATTTCTTAAATTAGATTCGCTTAACAAACTGTGATTAGATTCATTTGAAAGTTGTATTATTTCATTAATAATTTCTTTTTTATCAACTGCTAAGTCATAAATAGGAATAGCAAATTTATCTAAATGAACTTTTTTTAAGTTATTGTAAACAACATCTAAAGCTGTTCTTTTTGCAGCTAAAAATAAAACTTTTTTACCACGAGAAATTAATTCAGTAATAATATTTGTAATTGTTTGTGATTTCCCTGTTCCTGGAGGTCCTTGTAATATAAAACTTTTACCAGCAACAGCTTGTTTTATGGCAATTTCTTGAGAAGAATCGGCATCTAAAATTTTAAAATCATCTTCGATATTTATTTTTTCGTTGATATTTTTTTCATTAATTGTTCTAATATCTGTATCTAAAGTGTTACTTTCCCCCATAATGTGTTGACAAAACGGGCTATGAATAACATTATTAGTATTTTCACTTAAATCTTTGTAAGTATGAATATTACTAAAATCGAAATTAGATAAGAAAATTTTGTTATGTATTTTTCAACGTTTGTCTTGAATTTGGTCTAAAATCAAACTATTAAATTGCTCAAGAGTAGACAAAATATTACCTTTACCTTCAAGAACATCAGCATCAATGTTTATGTTTATGCTAAATTCTTTTTTGAATTTCATAACAAGAGCTTCATTTTGTGCAAGTAGGTTTTCTTTTTTAATAACTAAAGTCCAATTATTGCCAACTTTTTTAAGATCTACTGGTAAAAATAAAAGTGGAGCAAACTTTTTCTCATCAGTGTAGGGTGAGTCATATCACTCAAGAAGTCCAAATGTTAAAAATAAAATATCAATTGAATATTCTTCTTGAAATTTTTTGTAATTTTTATAAATTTTATCAATAACTAAATTAACATATTCACCACCAAATTCACCATAAATTTTGCCTTGCATAATTTGGTTGCGTTTTTCAATTTCGTTAGTTGACTCTACTCTAAATGAATAAAAATTTTTAACATCTTTTGAACTGATTTGTTTGCTTTTATAGCTAACTATATCAAAATTTTGTTTGTTTGAATCTAGGATTGTACTAATAAAATTATTAAAATCAGGAATAAGAATTTCCAATTGAGAGGGAGTTGATTTGGTTTCTTTCATGCTAAAATTAATAGTTTTATTTCTAGTACTTAAGTCCAAGAGTTTAGTTTTTCAATTGTTAATATTTTTTAAAATAATATCTTTTTTATTCGAATTATCAAACATAAAATTTCCTTTTGGTTGCTATAAAAATGTGTTAATTTGTTTTATTGTTAATTATAAAAAAAAGTTATAAATTAATACTAAAAAGCATTAAATTTTGAATTTAACAATGTTTTAAATAAAATTTTTACTTTTAAAACGAAAAAATAAATAATTTATAATAGTTACTTAAAGTGAATTATTTAAATAAAAAGCACAAAATGTTTCCATTTGTGCCAAATTTAAGATAATTTATTGCATCTCGTCTTTAAGTAACTCTTTGGCTTTAGAAAGCTCAATAGAAAAAATAGATGTTACTCCACGTTTTTGCATTGTTACACCAAGTAATTGATCGACCCTAGACATTGTTCCATGACGGTGAGTGATAATTAAAAATTGAGTATTTGCTTTTAATTGTTTTAAGAATTCTACATAGCGAATAACATTTGATTCATCAAGCGCAGCTTCAACTTCATCTAGAATGCAAAGTGGTATTGGTCTAGCTTTGATGATTGAAAACAACAATGAAATTGCAATAATTGCTTTTTCTCCACCTGAAAATAATTTTAGATTTTTGATGGTTTTACCAGGTGGTTGAGCACTAATTTCAACTCCAGAATTTAAAATATCATTTTTGTCTGTGAAGTAAATTTTGGCACTTCCACCTCCAAACATGTTTTGGAAAACAAGATTGAATTCTGAATTAACCATTTCTAATACTTCCATAGTTTTATTAATAATGATTTTGTCTAAATCACTAATAGCTTCAAGAATTTTAGACTTAGCGGTTTCTAACTCTTCTTGATTTGCTAAAAGTTTGTCAAATCTTTCTTTTGTAGTTTCAAAATCTTCAATAGCATTTAAGTTAACATTACCTAAAGCCTTAATTTCAGCATTTAAGGCATCAACAAAACGACGAGCGTCATCAATTTCAATTTCAAGATTGTAATTTTGTGAAGCGTTTTCGAAAGTTAAACCATATTTTTGAGATAACTTGCTTTGCAAGTCATTAATCAACATATCTAGTTTATTTAATTGAGTTCTTTTATCATTTAAGCTATTATTAAATTGCCTTTGTTTATCTGATAATTTTTTATTTTCAATTTGCATTTCATTGATTTCTTCAGCTAAACTAGACAATCTCTCAGCCTGTGATTTGTGTGTCAATTCCAAAGAACTTAACGTGTTTTCTAATTCTAGTTTGGTAAGAAAGTTATCTTCAATTATTGAATCCGAGTTTTTAAAATCTTCTTGATCTTTACTATATTGTGCATTATCAGCTTGAATTTTAAACAATTTATTATTTAAATTTGATAAGTTATCTTTTAATCTTGCAATTTCAATATTTAAATTGTTAGTTTGACTATTTAAATTTTTAATTTCAGTTTCTTTTTGATATAAAACGTTGTATAATTCACTTTCTTTTTTGGTGTAAAACTCATATTTACTTTCAAGTTCATCAATTTGTTGCTGTATGCTAAATACAGAATCAGTTTTAACTTTTTGCCCTCCTGTGATAGTTCCACTAGGACGAACTAAATCACCATCTAAGGTAACAATAACATACTTAAAGTCAATAATTTTAGCAATTCTATTAGCGGTTTCAATTGTGTCAACAACTAAAATAGAACCAAGTAAAAATTCAGCTAAAATTTGATATTTGTTTTCAAAAGAAACTAAGTTAATTGCTACATTTATAAAGCCTTTTTGCCCACGAACTGCTAACATATGAGATTCATTAACTGTTCTACCCTTTACTGAAGAAAGAGGAATAAATGTAGCTGTTCCGCTTGCATTTTTCTTCAAAAAGTTAACAGCTTGAACAGCGTCTTCTGAACCATTTGTAACTATTTGTTTTAATGCTGGTCCAATTGCACTTTCAATCGCACTAACATATTCTGGTTTAATTTGGATAAGTTCAGAAACAATTCCACAATAACCATCGAACAAGTGTTTGTTGTCAATAATAGTTTTTGTTCCTTTAGGTAAAAAAGATTGCCTTTCAAGTTGTGTTTTAAGTTGGTTTATGTGTGCTTCAGCTTGTGATTTAAAATTAATAATTTTACGCAAATTGGAATCGATATCTTGCTTAGAACTTGACAATTCATTTTGCTGTTTTTCAATAGAATATCTTTGATTTTCTAAATTATTAATTTGCTTTTCTGTACTTTGGATAGTTGTTTGAGTTTGTGCATATTCACTACGCAAAGCTTCTAATTTTTGTTTAAAATCGACTTGAATTTGACCTGAAAGAATCATTTCACGCATGCTTTCGGCTTTAGCTTGTTCAATGTTGATTTGATTAATTTTATCTTTGTATGAGTTAATTTGTTGTTGAATTTCACTAAGTTGCTTTTCTAGTTCATTTTTAATTTCAATGTTTTTAACAATTATTTGTTGTTGTTTGTCTAATTCATCATTACTAAACTTTTCATTATTTGAAAGATCTTGAATTTCACTTTTTAAGACATCAAATTTATTTAAAAAATTATTAAGATCAGCTACAATTAAAGCCACTTCAACAGATTCAAGAGCTTTAGATTTTTCAAGATAAATTTTTGCATTTTCTGCTTGTTTTTCAAGATTTTTAGTTTGTCGTTCTAATTCTTTAATTTTAATATCTATTTTTTCAAGTGCATTTTGAGTTTGGTCTAGTTTTGTTAGTGCTTCTTGTTTGTCTAGTTTGTACTTTGCAGTTCCTGCAACTTCTTCAATTACAGCTTTTCTTTGTTCGGGAGTTGCTTCAGCAATTTCGCTAATGGTCCCTTGTGAAATTATGGCAAGTGAAGACTTAGAAATTCCAGATTCAACAGCTAAATTTCTGATATCTTTATAACGAACAGGTTGTCCGTTGAAAAGATATTCATTAGTTCCCTCTCCACGTTTTAAAACACGAGCAATTGTAAAAATTTGTGATGACTCGTCAACTCTAGAAAGATCTTGAAAAGTTAAGCGCACCATTGCTCTATCAAGTGCCTTGACTGTTTTTGAACCAGCGAAAATAACATCGTCCATATTAGAACCACGTAGCTGTTTAGCTGATTTTTCACCTAAAACTCAACGAATTGCATCGTTAATGTTAGATTTACCAGACCCATTAGGACCAACAATACCTACAACAGAACCATCGAATGATATGCTAACAGGGTCTGCAAAGGATTTAAATCCTTCTATTTCAATTTTTATTAATTTCATAAATATCCTAGCGTTGCTTTTGTGATTATATAAATTTTACTCAAAAAAAGATTAATTAATTTTTTTTTTGAGTAAAAAATAGCACAAAACCTACAAAAAGTTTATTTATTTTTTGCTTTTAATGAATTTCTGTCAATTTTTGTTAATTAATCAAGTATGAAAACAGAAATTAGCAATTTAGATTGAAGACATAAAATAGAAAACTATTATTTTCGATACCAAAAAATTACCAATGAAATTCGAAATGTTAAAGTTATTTATAGTGAAAGTGAACCAAATTTATCCATACAAATGAATATTTTAGATTTTCCTCACGCACTTGGGCTAAAGAAATTAGCTTATTTTAAAGATTGATCTGCAAATAAAATTAATATTTGAATTAAAAGTGGAAAATTTGTAAAAAAAATGAAAGATAAAAATCTCTCTAAAACTACAAGTGCTATCATAAGTCAAATTGAAGCTAAAATATTTGTTTGAGGAAAATATTTGTTATTTTTAGAAGGTGTAACGTTAAAAACCTTGGTTCTTTCAAATGTTAACTTATCACAGCATTTAAATTTTTTTCGTGGTTTGATGTGATTTGAAAATAAAAGATACGCTATTATAGGTTTGAATAAAAATAGTAAAAGCGATTTATATAAACATGACTATTGCCATTTTTATACAGCTCTTTCATATACTAACACAAAATTAAGTAGATTATTAATATTAGGAAAATCTATCAAAAAAGTAGATTTTATTAAAAAAATTTGGTTTAACAAAATTGAATCAACACCACTTTATAACTTGAACTAAAGTATTTTTTCTTCAATATGAGGAAGTTCTGTAACTTTTAATTCTTCCATTTTAGGATTGATATTTTGTTGAATTGATAATTGTTCTTTTTCTTTTTTAGCAATAAACTCTTCAAATGTCATCGCTTCCTGTCGAATAGTTTTGACTGTTCCTTTTTCCACTTGTATTAAAAGATTAGCAAGTGGCTTCATATCATCATCGTGGCTAACCATGATTATTGTAGTTTTGTATTTTTTATTAATTTCTTTTAAAATTTTTAACACAATATTTGTGTTTGTTTCATCAAGGGCTCCTGTTGGTTCATCAGCAAAAATAATTTTTGCATTTTTAATAAGAGCTCTTAAAATGGAAATACGTTGTTGTTGGCCACCTGACATTTGTGAAGGGAACTTGAACTTAACTTCTTCAAGTTCGAATTCTTTAAATAGTTCATCAATATTTAAAATTTTGGATTTATCTTTTTGCAAATAAGCTCCAACTTCAACATTATCATAACTATTGATGTTGTTTAACAAATTGTATGATTGAAAAATAAAAGAAATATTTTCACGTCTAAATTTAGTTAATTCCCAATTTTTTAAATACGAAAGATTATTTCCATCAACAATAATTTGTCCCTCAGAAGCTCTATCTAAACCAGACATCAGATTTAAAATTGTGGATTTACCAGAACCGGATTTTCCGCTAAGAATAGCGAAGTCACCTTCTTTAACATGGAAGTTGATATCGGTAAAAACCTTAGTAACAACGCTTCCAAAAATATAATATTTAGAAACATTTTTAAAATCTATAATGCAATTTGGTGAGTTCTTAGTATCAATTTCACCTTGTTTAATCAAAGGTCAATCATTCGCTTTTTTAATAGCTTTTAGTTGCTTATTAGTTAAGGGTGTATCTTGGTTTTTGATAGTTTCAAGAATGTTTTGTTTTTTTAATGCTTTGTGTTTTTTGCTAAATATATTTCAAAATTTAAAATTCATATTTACTTCCTATTTTAATCTTGTTCTTTTAATGTCATAACAGCTTTTTTGCGATTTAGAATGTATCAAGAAGCCCCTAATGTAATGGTGAATATAATTGCAACTATCACAAGAGCTGCTATGAATATACCAGCTGTCAATCCAAGGGCTAGATAAATAGAGTTGCTTGCTAAAATTAAATTGTTAAAAATAGACATCGCTCCTAATACAATTGGAACAGAAAGTAGAGAACCAATTAAAACAATTGGAAGGTAGATTCCAAAAAACAATTTAATCTTAGTTCAATTTGAGTATCCAATAATACTTAGTATTGCAATATTTCTTTCATTTTCATTGATGATGGATGAAGATATAATCAACAAAATAATTACGGCAACTACAAGGAATATGATAACAATTAAATTAATTCCTGAACCAAATAAGCTACCAAAATTAGATATAAAGTTAACTTCGATATTTCTTGCCTCAACACCTTGAGTTTCGATTTGGTATAAGGATTTACCATAAATTTGGTTGAAATTTTGGAGAGCTTGTCTAATAATTCCGATATTTTGATTTACAAAATTTCTATTAGTTAAGTTTTGGTAAGAAAGATCAGTTGAATCATTAATTTTTCAATCTTGTGGATCATTTAGTTTGTTTCAATTAATGACTTCTACAATCTGTTTTTTACTGTAGTGTTTTTGTTGCATTAATCCAATATTATTGTCATTAGATGGGCTGAAAGCGAATATTTTTGCAAAAAATCCAGCGGCATCATCTTCTGTTATTTTATTTGCATCAATATCTGGTTGTCCTGCTCAATAACCAGATGGAGCATAAAGTCCAAATGAAGATGTAAGTTGGTCAATTTGTCCACCTTTAATCAAAATACCATTAAATGGTTCTACATTGTAAGGTGCTAAAGCAGAGTTGAATGAATCTAAGCCTAAAATTTTATTAGCAACAGTGTTTGTTGTAATTAATTCAGAATTAATAAAAGTGTTTGAAATTCCCACAATTTTAAATTTAACTTTTTTTGCTTCTTCATGGTTAATAAAGTCTGTAAAACGATTTATAGAGTTAAGAATAGGAAGATCGATTATACTTCCAATTCCTACACCATGTTTTTTGGCAAAAACTTGATTAACAGCTATTGGGTATGGTTGATTAGAATTTTGGGCAAAGTTATTATCAATAACTTTTAGTAAATTTTTACCATTTTCATCAACTATTGAAACTAATTTGCTATTTACATCATATCCATAAATTTTTAGTCCTGACTCTTGTGAAGGACCGCTACTATAATTTGTTTCCAAATATGTGTAAACTTCATCTTTATTTTTATCAAAATCAATTCCACCAAATGAAATTAAAAAATCTTTACTTACTGATGGACTTAGATAAGAATCTACTAAGAAATTACGGTAAGCATTTCTATTACCACCAAAAATAGAAACTTCACTAGCTTGATAGTTGTTTATTTTATTATTGTACTGGAAATATCAAAAGCGTCCTTGATTACTATCTTGATCCTTGATAAATTTAAAATAAGGTTCGTAATTAGGAGGTGTTCCTTTGTAGACAAAATCAACACCATTACGTTTTTCAACTTTGAGGTCTTGACTTTGTTCCATTTGTTCAATGACTTTATTTGAAATGCTAAAAATATTATTTTTAAGAGCTTCAGGTAATTGACCAAGAACAATGTCGAAAATTGTTGTTCCATTTGCACTACCTGTTTTTAAATTAAGAGATGAATAAGTTATTAAAATAGGTTGATTTGGTTGAAGGTGACCATTTTGACCTTTTGACCCCATAACAGTTGCTTTTCCGGGTTCAAAATATGTACCTGCACTTTGATTAATTTCACCTACATCTCCACTTGGCACATAAAGTGAGTTTGCTACATTTTTAGGATCATATGGAATAATCGGACCACCTTCGCGAGTTGGTGTAAATAAATTTACTTTATAGTTATAATTTCGGTTTTCATAAGTTTTGTTAACAGCATTACTAAATATGTTTTGTGAAGACAAACTAAAAATTAGAATAAATTGCACTAATACAATTGAAACTATTAAAGAAATTAATTTTCAAATCGAGTTAACTACTAATGATATAGAAAATTTAGTAGTCACACCAGCTTTCATGAAGGTTTTGCCAACTTTTTGAGCAAAACGAGATGTATTGACTTCACTCATACCTGATAATAACATGGAAGGTTTTTGGCGCAATATTCAAAAAATAGTTGCATAAACGAGTAAAGTTAAAATTACAAAAGGACCTAAAATAGATACAATAAAAGTTATAGGTTCAAAGCCAAATAAGTTAACATCAAATTCTCAAAATCCTGAAATTAAATTAATAACGGGGATTTTTAAGAAAAATCCAACCAGATATCCTAAAATACCACCAATAAAAGAAATGAAGAAGGAAATAGCAATAAACGAGGTTGCAATTTCAAATAATGTGTAACCTTGAGCCCTTAATAAGCCTAATATTTTGTTATTTTGACTAATAAAACGTTTGGTAATAAAAGCAACAGCAAAAATGACTAAAATAGATAAAAAGAGTGTTAGGTAAATGTTGATAGTTTTAAATCCATTGATAATTTGAGTAGCTACTGAAATTCTTAATGATCGTTCTGGATTTAAAAAGTCAACTTGCGTAGCACCATAGACTCTTTCTAGTTTGCTCTCTCCAAAGTTTTGAGTCATTAATTCATCAACATCTTTTTTAAATTTATTAAATGAGGCTCCTGGTTTTAGTTTGACTAGTAAGTAAGATTTAACAGGTGTTGTTCTAAAAGAATAACGAGCTTTATCAAACCCCCATTTGTTTACATAACCAAGAACTTGGTTTGTAGGGTCGACTTGAAGATTTTTTTCGTCTAAAACCGGGTATAAATAATCAGCAGTAAAATCAGTACCAACAATAATGTATTTTAAACCACCAGCTTCAAGTATATATTTAGGATCTAAAGAAGCAATTTGTTGTTCAATTTCCTCACTAGTTTGCCCTATTTTGCCAGTGTAAACTTCTTTATTATTTGCTTTTAAGAAAGCTTCATTGATTTTAATAACATAAGCTCGATTATCATTAACATTAACTAGATTATAAAATGATTTAGTAACTAAAGTGTTATTTAAGATTTGGTAGTAGAAATTACCAAGGCTAATTCCGAAAAATTCACCTTGAGTTTCATCGCTAAGTTGTTTGCCAATTCAATTGAGATAATAGTAGTCAATACTAAAATTAGGTTGTTTAGAATCTGAAATTTTTTGTTGAGCTAAATTACTTTTTAGGGTTGCAAATAAATCGATAATACCAATAGGATGGTCAGTGGATTTTAGTTGTGAGGCAAGAGGTAATCTATGAAGTAAAATAAAGGCTAAATTCCCAGCATTTGCTTGAGATTCGCTAGTTGCATCTGGATTAACACTAAATCAAAGAGCGATTTGAGGTAATTGTGCAGCAAAAATTGTAGATAAACCTTTTAAATTTAAATTTAAACCTTGAATTAGAGGGTTTATAGATGCGAAATTTGTAATTAAACTTTTTAAAATAATTTTATCTAGTTCAGACAAAGGTGCATTTGTGTTTAGTAAATATTGTTCTACAACTTGTTTTACAGCAATAGCGAAGTTGATATCAAATGGATAGTGTTGTTTGTAAAAAGCTAATAATCCTAAATTTTCAACAAAATCGACTTTATTTGATATTAATCATTTTGCTAATGTTGATGTTCCCAATGGTGTTGTAAAATGTTTTTGAAAAATAGGGTTTTTATTTAAAAACAGTGTTAAAGCTCCTGAGTTTTCAAATAATTGATTAGCTGTTTGATAAGGTTTTACCAAAGAATTTGAAGGTAATGGAAATCCTTCAATTAATGCTTTTGTACTTTTCAAATTATGAGTACCAAATAAATCTGTGGAGTTTAATTTTTGGGATAGTTGAGTTGTCGAATTAGTTGCTTCCTCATATAACAATTCAAACGCTGAACGAAGATCTTGTGTGTTTAGATTATTTTCGATTGAAAAACGAATTCAGAAATCAAAAGTTTTTATTGCATCACCAATAATGCTATTAGGATTTTGAATATATTTTGACTGAATATCTTGTATTAATTGTTTAGAAGCAATTGTGTAAATTGGTTTGCTTTTTTCATCCGGATAACTTATCTTGCTTGTGGACGCTTCGGTTGTAGATTTTGTTAATTGATAGTAATAATCACCTATAGAAGCTAATCCACTAAAGGCTGGTGATCCAGGTGATCTAAATAAATTTTGTAATAAAGGATTTTTACCCTTTCCAATCTTTTTGAAATTTTTAACTTTAAAAAGATCATAAATTTTGTTAAAAGCAGTTAATTTATTTGCTAAATTATTATTACCTGGTAGTTCGAAATTTAAAAAATTAATTATAAATTTATTTTCATCAGGAGTTAAGTCTTTTGCAAGCAAGGTTTTGTTAATAGCGAATTTTGTTGTTAGCCTTTCAATAGTTTCATCTAAATTTGTATCACCTGAAAGAAAAGAACTTAAATTCTGTAAATCAAAAATATCAATTTTATTTTCATCTTTTGCTGGTTTGAAAATAGTCAAACCAAAATCATCACTTCCTTCTCTTTCGATTTTGTCTGAAATGTTGAAAATTTTAATAATTTGATTTATAGTGTTTTGTCTAGTATACTCATCTTTGAAAAAAGTTGTAAGTAATGCAACTAAAATACCATTAGTTGAAATGTAATTTTTTTGAAATTGAATAATTTGTTGACTTTTTTGCCCATTGTTAGTTATAGTTTTAGTTGAACTCTCTGTCACACTAGTGGATGCTAGTTGTAAGTTTTTAGTAAAGGTTTCTAAGTCGAAATTTATTACTAAATTTTTTAAACCTTCATTAATATTAGTGAAGTTTTGGTCTTTTTTGTTATTTAATTTATTTAAAAATTTTAAAAATTCTTGTTGTTTTTCTTTTGCTATTTTGTTAAGTAAAGGTTGAACAAGAAATCCTACAAAACTTTTTCCATTGCCGTTACTCATAACTTTAGCTGAAATAATAGCTTCAAAATTTATATTATCAATTATGTTAATTAAGCCTGCTTTGAAATTTTGACTATTTATTGAACTAAAAAAAGCTTGAGCAATATCGGCATTGGTTAGGATTTTGACTTTATTTTCACTCAATTTATCTTGAGCCAATCATTGGTTTATTTTTAAAACAAAAGTTGAAAAATCAATGCTATAAATTATTTGTTTAATTCCTTGTAATAAGATTATAGGGTTTTTAATAGCTCTAGACAATTGTTCGGGTGTTGTAGATGCAAATAGTAAGTCAAATATATTTACATTAAAAATTTTTAAAAAAGAACTTAATGATTGTAATTGCTTAATTAAGTATAAACTTTGCTGATTTGACACATTACTTTCTTGTTGTGTTTTTGAAATCATTTTATCGACAAAATTAATTAAAATGTCTCTAATAATGGTAGGTCTATTATCATCAATTAAATACTTTAAAGACTTAAAGACTCATTTATATAAAATATTGTAGTTAGTGTTTTCACCAGTGAAAAAAGAAACAACATTTAAATCTTGCGCAGATTGTGCAAAAGCTTTAGCAATTGCATCAACATCTGGTTTTAAGAAGAACCCTTGTGCTACAATAGCTGAGTTATTAATAGAGTTGGCAAGTTGACTGAATAGCAGATTTATTGTTTTTTTTTGCTGAATTTCATTTAAAACATCAGTTGATGGTGCATAAAAAATGAATGGAACAGTTTTTGTATTGGAATAGTCATCGTTTGAACGTAGTCAACCATTAGGACCTATTTTCCCACTTATTTCATAGTTATTTTTTTGTAAGTATTGTGCAAGTTGTACTACACCACTATTTCCAGAAGCTTTAGATTGAGAAGAATCTGGATTGAAGGCATCTCCTAAAATCTGGGTTAAAATTCATTGATTTCCTTGTTTTTCAATTACTCCAAATTGTGTAGGACTAATTAAAACAATCGCTTTGTCTAGTGTTATTTTATTAGTTCCGTTTTGTTGTAATAACACAGCTTTTTGTTGATTTTTTACAACTTGAATTGACGGATCAATATTCAAATCACGATATGTTATAAATGATACATCAACATTCAAATAATTTGGATCAACAGCATTTCCTGAAAATATATTATTTATAATTTGTGCGGCATAAATAGGCGGAATACTTGAGTTATTAGTGTTATTACTCTTGCTCGCTACTGGAAATAAGGGGCTATTGTTTTTGTCTTTATATTTTAAAGTTTCATTGTATAGTCTTCCAACTTGTTGTGGTAAATCGATAGTTGATTCTTTTTCTTTAGACCCATTTGCTAAATTTTCAATTTCATCAAAGTTTTGAGGACTAATTCCAGCATTTATAAATTGAATAATTTGATTTTTTCGACCTTCTTTTTTATCTTTTTGTGATAAGTCGAGAGTTAAAAATTCACGAGTACCTATCGCTTGAACAGCTTCTTGTTGTTTTCCATTAATAGTTTGTTTGTATTGTTGTAATTTTTTATAAAGATAAGCATTTGCAAAGTGACGAACATCTTCACTAATTTTTAGAAATGTTGCATCTTTAACATTGGCATTCGATAATTCATCCAGTTGCTCTTTTGTTAAGCTTAAAATATCATCTTGGCTCAAGTTTTCTAATTTTGCAATTGTTGTAGTTTTTGGTGTTGTTTTTGAGTTTGTGTTGTCTAATAGAAAAATTGGAGTATTTAAATCTTCAATTGATACTTTTGAAGAATTAAATTGACTTATATTATCAGTTGTAGTTATTGTTTTTTTCTCTCAATAATGAATATTTTCTATTTTAGCAAACTTTTCCGGATTATTTTCTTTTAATAAGGTTAAATACTGTTTGATAAAACCACTAAAATTATCCGGATTATTTAGTTCTTTTAGTTTGAATCTATGATTAATATATTCGACTTTTGAATCTATATTTTGAATTCATTCTGGATCTAAATTTAAAACTTTGTTAGGTTCAAAAGTAAAAAAATCAGAAGAATTTAATGTTTGAGTTTCAGTTAAGTTGAAACTTGTTTTATTAAAAGTGATTTTTTGTTCAGTATTATCTAATACTATTGTAGCAATTGCTTGTGAATTATTAGTTGTTTGTTGTGTTGTACTTGCTTGTGAATTAGTAAGTTCGAGTTTTTTAGATTCAGAGTTTACTGTTAATCCTAATAATTTTAAAAGCTCATCTGAATTAACTTTAATACCGATGTTTGATTGAAGTCATTTAGATGCTAATTCAGTATTAAATGTGGCTTGATTAGTTAAAGCGTTTACAACTAAATCATTTACAAAATCAATAACATACTTATCAAATTCTTTGTGAAACAAAATTACATCATCAATTTTATAATCAGATTTATCTAAATGAATAGTATTTGAAGAATTTATAGTATATGTTTTGCTAATTTTTTGATATTTGTCTCCATTTTTTTCAAAAATAGGAGCAACATCTTTATTTTTAACATTAATTAATAATGAGTTTAAGGAATTGTTGTTGGTATTATTTAAATAAAATTGATTTAATAAATCAGAAGTTAAAATATATTTATTTTTATATTTATTTTCTTCCGATTTATTGAGCGCTGCTAAAGAAACAAAATTATTACTAATCACTAATTGTTTTTTGTTAGGATTTTGATTTGTGGTTTCATAAACTTCATCAGAAAGTTTTGTATAACCGTTGTTGACAGCATTTCCAAAAAAGTTAAAATCAGTGTTAATTGTAGCATCTTGAAGTCCAGATACCCTTTTATAATCATTTAATCTTTTGTTATATGCGCTAGTGGTTGTAGATAATAATGTAAAAACTCCAATTGTGAAAAAAATTAGAGTTGTTAAACCTACAAAAATAGTTCTTTTTTTCAAAAACGAGCTAAAAATATGTTTTAAAATTTTCAACATAATTACCCTTCCCAAAAATAAAATTAAGATATAATTATATAGAAAAATAGGGAGAGAAATATAAAAATGAAAATTTTATACATTAAATCTGAGTTAAATAATTACTCAAAACCCACAATTTTAGCAGAAAGATTTATTGAATTTTTATCAATAAAAAATCCAAATTTGGAGATAATAAATTTAGATTTAACCACTGAAAAATTAACCAATATTTCATTAAACACTCGCAATAGAGCAACATTTTGGTTAGATACCGAATCAGATAGATTAATTAATTTATTAAAAAGCGTTGATAAAGTTATTATTTCAACCCCTATAATAAATTGAGGTTATACAGCTGAAATAAAAAACTTTTTTGATGCAATTTGTTTAGCAGACAAAACTTTTTCTTATAAATATAGTAAAAAAGGTAGTTCTATTGGGCTAGTTAATAATATTAAAAATGTGCAAATTATTACAACATACCATAGTTCTAAAGAACAAATACTACCATTTAATATCGAAGATTCCATTGCTGGAACATTTAAATTTATAGGTGCACAAAACGTTAATGAAATTCTTGTTGTATATCGTGGTTTTGAGTTTCGTAATAAAGAAGAATTGTTGAAAAAATTCGATCCTGAGATTGAAAAATTAGCAAGGAATTTTTAGTAAAAAAAGGATAAATTATGAATATTTTAGTAATTAAATCATCAGTTAATGAATTGCAAGGTTCATATTCATCAACAATCACAGATTATTTTGTAAAATTTTACTCCGAATTAAATCCAAATGATAAAATTGAAGTTTTTGATTTGAATGATTACAGGTTGGCAAATGTTTCATTAAACAAAGATAGTTTAGTAGATGGTAAATTTTGAGAAGAATCAGAATCAGAATTTTGAATTGAAAAACTCAAAGAGGCTGATAAAATTGTGTTTTCAACATCTATGACTAATTTTCATTATTCAGCAACAACTAAAAATTTTTTTGATTCGATAATTGTTGCTGATAAAACTTTTAAATTAGATAGAGAATTAGAAAAAATCACAGGTTTGCTTACAAATATAAAAAATGTTCAAATAATAACATCACAAGGTGCACCTTTAGGTTGATATCCTTTCGGAGATCACACTAGCTTTATTTTTCATACTTTTAAATGATTAGGTGCTACAATTAGCAACAAACCATTTATTCTTGCAGGAACTAAAGTTTCCCCAAATAATCAAAAGTCTATTTCTGAATTAGTAGACGAAAATAAGTCAGAATTGATTAGTTTAGCAAAACAATTTTAAAAAAGTGTATAATTTAAACAAATTTAACTTAAATTAAAGGATATTTATGCAAAAAAACATTCATCCAAAATCTAATACATTAAAAGTAAGTTGTACAACTTGCAATAATGAATACCAATTTAAAACAACCATTGATAAATTCACCATCGATATTTGCTCAGGATGCCACCCACAATTCACAGGTGACCATTCATTAGCAAGAACAACAGGTCGTATTGAACGTTTCAACAAAATGGCTGCTAAAGCAGTTAAAAATAAAAAATAACTTTAACCATGAATTCCATAACTAACAAAATAGAAAAATTACAATTTTCTTTGTTTGTTTTATATAACAATATTAAAAATTTTCATTGAAATGTTCAAGGCTCCAATTTTTTAGTAATTCACAAATATACAGACAAATTAGCAAGTCAAACAATAGATTTTGTTGATGAACTTGCTGAAAAAAATTTAATGTTTGGCAAATTTGCTAACAATGATTTTGATGAAATTCGCAAAAACTCATTAATTAATTTAGAAGCTTCAAAATTTTATTCAGAAAGTCAAATTTGAAGAAGTTTGAGTGAACAAATTTCAAAAATTCTTGATTTTACTAAAAGTCTATATGAAGAACAAAGTTCAGAATTAGTTTTATTAACTCCATTGTTAGATGAAATAGTTTTATATTATCATAAAGAACTTTGACAAATTAATGCAAGTAAGTCAGAAAATATTTAAACTAAAACATCAAGGTTTAGAACAACGCCTTGATGTTTTAGTTTCTAGCATTGCGCAAATATCAAGATCTCTCTCAAAGCAGTTAATAGAAAATAATGAAGTTTTTGTTGATGGTCTAGTAATTTCTAAAACAAAAACATTGGTAAAAACTAACCAAACTGTTGAATTTAGTTTAAAGATTCAAGAAACTTCAAGTGAACTTTTGCCATATAATTTTCCACTTAGCATAGTTTACGAAGACAAGCATCTTTTAGTGGTTGATAAACCATCAGGACTAGTGACGCACCCTGGAGTGGGGAATTGAAATGAAACATTGGCTAATGCATTAGTTTTTCATTTTAAAAATAATTTATCCAACATTAATGGTAATTTAAGACCAGGTATTGTGCACCGACTCGATAAGGACACAAGTGGGTTAATTTTGATAGCTAAAACAAATGAAATGCACGCTTTTTTAGCAAAACAATTACAGGAACATAAAATTAATAGAGAATATAAAGCTATTACAGTTGGGACTATTTTGCATAAAAAAATGCGCATTGATATGCCATTAACTCGTGATAAGAAAAACCCTTTAAAAAAAATGGTTTCAAATTTTAATTCTAAAAATGCAATTACAAATGTTAAATTAATTAAAAATTTTGTTTATGAAAAACAAAATTTTAGTTTAATTGAGTGTAGTTTAGAAACAGGTCGTACTCATCAAATTAGAGTTCACTTATCTCATATCGGTTTTCCAATTTATGGGGATGGAGTGTATGGAAAAAAAATTGATGACTTTGGTCAAAGATTGCATGCTTTCAGAATAACTTTTGAGCACTTAAATGGTCAAATTTATACTTTTGAATCTCAACTACCCCCTCAATTTGATATTTCTAAATAGTTTTTATGATTTTCAAATATATAAAAAACTATTATTAATTTTTATCATAGTTTTTTTTCTTTTATAAATTTTATTAAATCTTTTTGATATTGAGGATCTTTCAAAGCAAAATCAATATTAGCTTTCAAAAAACCTAAAACAGAACCCAAATCATATCGATTACCTTTTAATTCTGCAGCATAAATTTTTTCTGTTTCCATTAATTTTGAGAAAACATCCACTAAATGGATTTCACCGCCAACACCAGCTTTTTGGTGTTTTAATAAATTAAAAATAGATGGATTAAAAACATACCGACCTATAATAGCCTTGTTTGAAGGTGCATCTTTTGGATTGGGTTTTTCAATAGCATAGTCAAGTTCAAAAACAGATTTGTTTAAATCATCCGGATTTTTAGCAGCTACAATCCCATATTTGTTTGATTGCTTAATATCTATATTTGCAATACCAATTACATTAGATTTTGTTTTATTGTAAATGTCAACAAGTTGCCCAATGGCTGGTAAGGCACCATCAATTAAATCGTCACCTAGAATAACTGCAAAGGGTTCATTTCCAATTTTAGATTCTGCAATACCAATAGCATGCCCTAGGCCTAATTGTTCATTTTGATAAATAACCTTTATTTTGCTTTCGCGATTAGTTAGTTTAACTAAATCTAAAAGTTCATATTTTTTATTATTTTCAAGTTGTTCTTCTAGTAAATCATATTTGCGAAAATAATCCATAATTTCATTTTTTCGTGGTGAAACAATTAAATAGATTTCTTCAATACCAGCATCAAAAGCTTCTTGAATCAAATAATCAATTGCCGGTTTGTTTAATACAGGCACTAATTCCTTGTGAACAATCTTGGTAAGAGGTAAAAATCGAGTCCCTCAACCCGCTGCCGGTATAATGCATTTTCGAATTTTCATATCTTAAATTCAAACCTTTCGTTAACTTAAAAACCATTAACTATTAATAGTGCTAATTACACAAATTTTGATAATTTTTTTGTGTAAAATTTAAAAACTTTTGCACTTAATTTGTATGAATATACAAAATGAAAATCATTTGTTTTCAAATTCATAAAACGTTCATAAACTTTTCATTCTTCAAGTAATTTGTTTACTTTTTCTATTTCTTTTCAACTTTGCAAATAAATTTCTCTGGATTTTTTATTATTTTTAATAGGCCTAACAATAAAAAATAGACATTTTAATAAAAATATATCTAAATTATGAATTAAAACCTTTGAAAGTAAATTGTGTTTAATAACTAATTCATAAAAATAATTAGCATTAGCATTTAGCGATTCTAAATTAAAAACAGATTTTGTATTGCTTATAGAATTGGAATTTAAAAAATATGAATGTGTAATTTGATTTGTAAAAGAAATTTTTCCTGCTTTGAGTACTAAAAAAGGAAGAATAGGCATATCTTCGCAATTGTAATTTTCTAAAAATTTTGCTCCAATTTTTTTATAAAATTCTTTATTAATCAAAATATTTCAAACAAAATTATAACCAGATTTGATGATTTGTTCGGGAGTTAAATTTTTCTTTATTTTTCTATATTTAAAAAAAATATTTACCAAAGGAATATTTCTAAAAAATAAACGAAATTTAGAAAAAACCATATCTTGGCCTTCATCTAAATATTGAGAAAAAATCTCAATACATTTTGGAGATAATTTATCATCTGAATCAAAGAAAATAAAGTGCGAAGTTTCACAAGAATCAATTAAGAAATTGCGGTTGTATGCTATACCTTTGTTTTGTTTATTTTCTAATATTTTAATTGATAAAAAATTGCTTTCATTTTTTGCAGTTCAATCTTTTAACATTGACAAAGTTGCATCTTTAGAAAAATCATCTAAAAAAATAATGTGAAAATCTTTATTAGTTTGTTTGTCTAAAGATGTAAGCAGTCTTAATAGAAATTTTCTTGAGTTGTAACAAGGTATTAAAACTGTAATTTTTTGCATAATTAAATTAGAATTTTACCATAAATATTACTATTTTATTTTCATTTACAACTTACCAATAAAATTTTTATTGTAAAAAATAATTTAATATTTTTAAAAAAACTAATTTTATAAAAAATATGTTATAATATCTTTTTGGTTTGGCACCATAGCCAAATGGCAAGGCATGGGTCTGCAACACCCTGATTACCGGTTCGAGTCCGGTTGGTGCCTCCAAAAAATGCGCCCGTAGCTCAATTGGACAGAGTGTTTGGTTACGGCCCAAGAGGTTGAGGGTTCGACTCCTTCCGGGCGCGCCATATACAAAAGTACCATAATAAAATAGCCAAACTTAGAATTGGCTATTTTATTTAAAATTTTTAGGTTTTCAAATATACTATGAATAATTTTCAAAAATATGCAGACTATTTAGTTAAATGAATACAAAATCAAGTTAAAAAAGCTAACAAAAAAGGAGTTATTGTTGGTTTATCAGGTGGAATTGATTCTGCTCTTGTTGGTGTTTTAGCAAAAAAAGCTTTCCCTAATAATAGTTTAGGTGTTATTATGCCAATTAGAGATATGACAACTGATGTTGAACATATCAACAAGTTAGTTAATAAATTTAATATTAAAGTTACTACTGTAAGTTTAAAAGAAACTTTCGAAAAGCTTTCAAAAGCTTTAAATGTTAGTGATCACCTAGCAATCGCAAATATTCAACCAAGATTAAGAATGACAACATTGTATGCTTTGGCTCAAGAACATAACTATTTGGTTTTAGGGACTGATAATTTTGTTGAAATGTATATTGGTTATTTTACTAAATATGGTGATGGTGGTGTAGATTTATTACCAATCGTCAATTTAACTAAAACCCAAGTTTATAAGTTAGCTGAGTTTGTAGGGGTAAATAAAGAAATTTTAGAAAAAGCGCCTTCAGCTGGACTTTGAGAAAATCAAAGGGATGAAAATGAAATGGGATTTACTTATAAAGAATTTGATTTATTTTTAGCAAACTCATCTAAATTAAGTAAGGCAAAAAAAGAAAGAATTGAATATCTTCACAAAATTAGTGAACACAAGAGAAATAAATTACCAAAACCAAAATTAAAGTTAGAGGTCTAAAATGGCAGGACATTCAAAATGAGCAAATATTAAGCACCGTAAAGGTGCGCAGGATGCAATTAGAGCAAAAATATTTAATAAATTTTCTAAAGAAATAATGGTAGCCGCAGCTAAAGGTGGTCCAGATTTAAATTCAAATTCAGCACTTAGAATGATTGTTGCAAAAGCTAAAGCCAAATCAATGCCTAAAGCAAATATTGAAAAAGCTATTGCAAAAGCAACTGGTGGTGCAAGTGACGGAGCTAATTTTAAGGAATTAATTTATTCAGGAAATTTAGCACATGGTGTTACATTA
This sequence comes from Mesomycoplasma sp., assembly GCF_056854695.1. NCBI lineage: Bacteria > Bacillati > Mycoplasmatota > Mycoplasmoidales > Metamycoplasmataceae > Mesomycoplasma > Mesomycoplasma sp. The sequence continues at coordinate 48,460 of NZ_JBXGGF010000009.1, read as the reverse complement.
ATTGTCACAATTTTAACAGATAATGTTAATCGCGCGATTTCATCATTGCAAGCTTTATTTAGAAGAGCTAATGGTCAAATAGGTAAGCAAAATTCAATTCCTTATATTTTTGAACAAAAAGGATTGATCGAAGTTGATAAAACTAACTTAAACGAAGATGAAGTTATGATGTTTGTTTTGGAAAATGGTGCTAATGATTTTGTTGCAAACGATGAAACTTTTGAAATTTATTGTGAACCTAGAAGTTTTCCTGATTTAAAAAATGCTATAGAGCAAAAATTTAATCCAGATTTTAAAACGGTTGAAATTAGTTATTTTGCAAGTGAAGAAGTGGAACTTTCAGAAGAATTAACTGAAAAACTTTTGAATCAAATTGACACTTTTTTAGAAGATGATGACATTCAAGACGTTTATCATAATTTAAAAATTTAAAAAAAGTCATTAATAAAAAAACTCGCCCTAAAAGCGAGTTTTTTTATTACATAAGTTTGTTTATTAATTAATCATTTTATGAACAGTTAAGATTTGTTCCAAACGTTCAATTCTAAAATAACCTAATTCACTTGCAACAAATTTACCATCACGATAAAAAAATGTTGTAGGAGTGGCTTGGATTTTAGATTCATTAGCAAATGCTAAATCTTCGCGAATATTATATTTAATAATAGAAAGATTAGGGAATCTTTTTTCAGCTTCTTCAATAGTAGGCTCGAACATCACACATGCTCCGCAACCTTTTTGAGAAAACACTACAATAGCCGCTTTTGATTGTGTAATTTCTTTTTTAATTTCATCAATTTTTGATAAGTTAAAACTTGCCATTTTTTTCCTTTTTTTATATATGAATGTTATAAAATAAATTTTAATATGCTTTTGCGAAAAGCACAAATTTTTTAGTAATTTTTTTGCTAAATAATGAATTATCCTGATTAGGAATATTTAAATAATTAAATGAATCAACATCAATAATACAACGAGCTGTGGCGCCGGTTATTTCTTGTATATGTTGTTCTACTGAAGAATCTTCTTCAAATGGAACAACAATAAACTTATTAATTTTTGTATACAGTGTAAATTCTTCAAAGTTATTTGTATAAACAAAGTTATTTTTTAATCTCAAGTTAGCTTGAAACAACAAGTTATCTTGAATTTTTGTCAATAAATCATTGATTTGATTTATAAATTCATTTTCTGATGTTGATTCTTCTAATTTAAACTGTTGTTTTTCTAATGTGTCTCGTCTAATTATAGTTATCATTTTGTTAGCATAATCACGAGGACCAATTTCAATTCTAATTGGAGTACCATGTACTTCAGAATCTGCTATTTTAAAACCAACTTGCTGGTCATCACTATCATTTAAATTTGTAGTAATTTGGTTGCTTTGTAAAATTAAAGCTAATTTTTTTCCCACTTGTTTTAATTCGGGATTTTTATTCCCATAAAAGACTAAAATATCCACTTGATTTGGCGCTATTTTTGGTGGTAAAACTAACCCACGATCATCGCTATGAGACATAACAATAGCACCTAATAATCTAGTTGAAATTCCTCATGAGCTTTGATAAACATTTTCCAATTGATTTTCAACATTTTTAAAAGTTATGTCAAAATTTTTTGAAAAATTTTGCCCTAAATAATGTGAAGTCCCAGATTGTAAAGCTCTTCCATTTAACATCATCGCTTCAACTGTGTGAGTTTGTTCTGCTCCTGCAAACCGTTCACGAACAGTTTTTTGTCCTACTATAGTCGGTATTGCAAGATAGGTTTTTAAAAAGTCGTGATAAAAATTAATCATTTCAATGGCATTTTGCTTAGCTTCTTCAGCACTTGCAAATGCAGTGTGACCTTCTTGCCATAAAAATTCAGTATTTCTTAAAAAAGGATTTGTAGTTTTTTCTCAACGTACCACAGATGTTCATTGAGCATAAATTAAAGGTAACTTGTTGTTAAGGTCAATTTCTTTTTTAAAAAAATCAGCAAAAAGAACCTCACTAGTCGGTCTAATGTAAATTTTTTCAGCTAATTCTTTATCACCAGCATGAGTTATTGTTAATAGTTCGGGTGCAAAACCTTCAACATGTTCCTTTTCTTTTAAAATAAATGATTGTGGAATGAGTGATGGTAAATAGACATTTTTGACATTTCTAAAAGAAAGATTATAAGTAACAATTTGCCGAATTTTATCTCAAATAGAAAATCCATGATGTCTGTAGTATATTGTGCCTTTGATAGGGGCGTAACTCATAAGTTCGGCTTGAGTCACAACATCAATGTATCATTTAGCAAAATCTTGCTGCCATGGAGTAATTTTTTCTAATTTTTTCATATCTTTAATTTAATTTTTGCGTTTTGAAACTTATTTTCTTAATTTTATTTAATAAAAAACCTAGCAATGGCTAGGTAAATGGAGTCCTTTAATAAACAAATGGCTGCCCCAGTTAGATTCGAACTAACGCATGACGGTACCAAAAACCGTTGCCTTACCGCTTGGCTATGGGGCAAAATGGTGGGGGGTGAGGGATTCGAACCCCCGAATCCGAAGAAAGTGGGTTACAGCCACCCGCATTTGGCCGCTCTGCAAACCCCCCATATTTGTCCTTTATCAATTAGAACCCTTACATATTGTAACAAAAAAATAAAATTATTTTAAAAAAATATAATAATTTTTTCAAGTTATTAAAATTAAAAATAAATAGATAATACAAAATAATGAAATATTATTTATTTTGTAGAAAATATTTATTTAAAAAATAAAAAAACATTTTATAATTTTTATAAGTATTTATATTAAAAAATAAAATTAAAAATTAAAGGAAAAAATGGCAAATTTATTTGATTCAAGAAAACCCAGTTCTCAGGAAGGTTTCTCTCCTTATGTAGATAATACACCAGTAAAACCAATTGCAAGTATTGCAGCAAAAATTTTTTTTTGAGTTATAGGAACATTTACATTTTTCTTTGCTCCAATTTATTTTTTTTCTAGAAGAAATAAATGAACTGTGCAACAAAATGAAATTAATCAAGCAGCAAGTACTATTGATACTCAACTTGCAAAAAGAGCAGATACACTTATTAAAGTAGCAAATTTACTTAGTTCTTATAAAGAACATGAACAATCATTATTTTCTGATATTGCTCGTCTTCGCTCATTAGCACAATCTGGACGTAAATTTGAACAGACAGGTGAGTTAAATGAGTTAACAAATGGTGTGCTTTCAAGAATGGTTGTAACTTTTGAAAATTATCCACAACTAAAAACTAGTGAATTATATAAAGAAGGAATGGAACAAGCTATTTATTTAGAACGTGAAATTTCAGCAGCTCGTCGCCTTTATAATTTTAAAGTTACAGAGTTTAATTCAGAAATCTTAACTTATCCAAATACAGTTATTTCTAGTTTTTTAAGATTACAAACTTATCCATTGTTTCAAGCTTCTGCTACTCAACGCGCAGATGTTGATTTATCAAATGTTTAAAATATTTTTTAATTTCTTTCAAAAAACACCAAATGTTGGTGTTTTTTTATTTGATTTGTTCCAATTTACCAAAATAAGGTGGTTCTATTTTAATGTTTGATTCAAAATATATGTGTATCAAATTATTTTCCATTTTTCTTTGAGTTTCAGTAAATTCAACTTGTTTTGATCAATTTCAAAATTGTTTTTGTTCTAAAAAGCTAAAACTAAACTTATAATAAAACTTTTGAACAAAATTTGTTAATTGACTAGATTCGATAACCATTTTGGCACTTTGTAAATAAGCTTTAGCTAGAGGCCCAACTCCAAGTTTTATTCCCCCAAAATAACGAACAACAATAACACAAATTTCAACAATGTCTTGATGTTCTAAAATTTTGAAAATTGGTTGACCCGCACTTCCTTTTGGTTCATTCGCATCATAAAAACCAAAATTATTTTTGTTTAATCTTCAAGCATAACAAATATGATTCGCATCATTGTGTTTGTTTTTAATTTGCTCAACTAATTTTTTTACTTCTTCTTTGTGAAAAATTTCAAAGCTATAAGCTATAAAAATAGATTTTTTAATTTCATAAACTACTTTATTGTTTATAGTAATTACTTGACTCATTAATTAAAAATTTTACCACTAATTTTTATAATATTAAAAAGAGAATATTGCAAAATAATTTGCAAAGTTATTTTCGGTTACTTTTTAAAAGGTTTATTATGTTTACTATAATTAGCTAAAACTTTTGCTATTAATTTTGTTAATAAATGGTGAAAATATTAAATAAATAGTTAAAGGAACTAAAACAGCAAAAAGTGCTCCAGAGGCTTGTATATTTTGAAAAGTTCCTAGTGAATTTTGTCCCGCTGTGTTGCTAAACCATGTTGAAATGGTGTCGTGTTTTGTAAAAGAAAAAATAAAATTAGGTCATAAGTAATCATTTCAAGCTTGTATGGATGAAAAAATAATAATTAAATAATAACCCATTTTTAATTGTGGGAAAAAAATCAATCTAAATTTAGCCATAGTTGGTAAATTGTCAATTTTGGCAAGTTGTAATTTATCTTGTGAAATAGCTTTGATGCTTTTGTATAAATAATAAAAACTAAAAAAAGAAAAAAATTGATTTACTACTAAAGAAAATATTGGTGATTTATTAACAATATTGTTTGTATTTAGTAATTTGGCAATTCCAATATATGTTGTGACTTCAGGAATCATTGAAACAAGAATAAAAATACTTAAAAAAATAATCTTAACTTTTTTGCTAGCTCATCAAATTCCAAAAATTCCAAGAGTATATAAAGTTAAACGAAAAAAGTTGACTAAAACAATAGTGCCTAAAGAGTTACCAAGTCCATTTCAAAAATTTTCATTTATTGATTGCTTGAAATTTTGAAAAAAATAACTGCTAATTTTTAAACTAGCATCAGGGTTGTCCTGTTTTGCAATCGGTAATGAAGCGCTTACTATCAAGTAATATAAAGGAAATAAAACCAAAACTAAAATACAAGATAATAAAATTCACAAAAATATTTGCAAGAAAAAACTAGAATAATTAAATTTATTTTTAAACACGTTTCACCTTTGTAATTTTTTTAAAAAAACTATAAGATTTAACTCACATTTTTGGGTTAAAAATAATAAATGAACTAAAAATAGCAATTAAAAATAGTAATGAAACAAAGGAAGCGGCATTGCGTTTATACAAATTATCTTTCGATGAATCTATAATATATGAAGTTAGTGTGTGTCCTTTGTGTAAATTTAAATTGGTTGAACCTGTAATAACAGGTGGATATAACATTGTTGCAAAAATAAAATTTGTGTATGCAATGACAATGAATTGGACACCAATTTCTTTAAGATAAAGATTAACAACTTTATCTCACAAACTTAACTTGTCAATAGCAAAATTTTTGCGATATCTGTTATTGATACTTGAAATAGCGAAAAAAAATAAGACAGTATTAAACGGAATTGCTCGTCAAAGTTGATAAATTACATAAAGTCAAATTAAATCAATAGCTTTTTTTCCTGTTCCAAAAGAAAAATTGATACCTAAAATTTTAGATAACATATTTTTCTCTCCAAATAAAAAAGTAAATGAAAGACCAATTGCAAATGCAGAAATGAAAAATTGAGAATAAAAAGCTGTTATAAAAAAATTTTTACTGATTTTTGTTGATAATTTATCTAAAAGTAAAGCTATTAAAAATCCACTTAATAACGCAATTGGTGAACTTACAAAAAATAAAATTGCACTATTCTGAATTGCATTAGTAAAATTTCGATCTAACAAAAGTTCTTTATAATTGTCAATTCCAATTGTTGTTTTGGGTTCAAGAGGATCCTGAATTTTAAAAGATTGGACAAATGCATCAACAATAGGATAAATAGAAAAAACAAAGACAAACATTAATATTGGAGCCATTAAAGAAATGCTAATTAAATTATGTTTTTGGACTTTTTTTAGTTGAATTAATTTTCTTTTAATGTTCATACATTCTTTGCCCTTGTCTGTCAAAAAATAAAACTTTGTTTTGATCATAATCTATTTCAACAAATTGATTTTCAAAGTTTTCGATTGTAATTAATTCGATTTCAACTTGAAATTTTTCATAAAAAATTTTAGTTAAAAAACCATCACCTATGTTTTTAGAACTAATCACTTTATTTGTGGTTCCTTTTGAAATTCTTATATATTTGCCCCTAATATAAGACTCGACTTCATTTTGTTTTTGAAGAAAGATAACTTCCGGATTACCTATAAATTTGGCAACAAAAAGATTTTTTGGGTTTTCAAAAAGATCTTGAGGCGTTCCGAATTGGGCAATTTCTCCATCTTTTAATAAGACAACAAGATCACTAATTTTAAGCGCATCTACCTGGTCATGAGTGACAAAAATAATTGACAAATCAAATTGATTTTTTACATTTTCCAATCATTTTATAGTAGATTCTTTTATTTTAGCATCTAAAGAAGCAAAAGGTTCATCCATCAAAACTAGATCATTTCCTTTTATAATTGCTTTTGCAAAAGCAACTCGTTGTTGCTGCCCCCCACTAATTTGACTAGCTTTTTTAAATTTTATGTTTTCAATTTGCAAAATTTTAAGCAAATCATTTACTTGAGATTCAAAAATTTGTTTTCTTTGTTTTAAAAAATAAAAAAATAATTTGTTATGAAATAGCAGTATTAATCAAAATTTATACTTATAAATTTTGAAATAAAATTTTTGAGATTTATTTAAAAAAATAGATTGTTGATCTAAAATATTTAATAATTTTTGTTTGTCATTGTTACTTAATTTAGATTCAGAAATAATTGTTTTATAAGTACAATTTGTTCATTTTGTGGAGTTTTTTGTACTAATTCACAAGTTTTTAATAACACTGATTTGTTCATATAAATTATTTTTTTGCATTATGTAACCAATGTTTTCAAAATTTTTGTAATTAGTAATTTGGTTATTTGAGTTTAAAAAACCAGCTATTAAATTTAAAAAAGTTGTTTTACCTGATCCAGATGGTCCAAGTAGTGTAATAATTTTTTTAGAAGGTAAAGTTAAATTTGAAATTTTTAATTGATATTTTTTATCATAAGAAAAATTTAAATTTTTTACTTCAATTAATTTTGGGTTTTGCATAAAAATATTCTCATTTTAATAATTAAATATTTTAATTATAGTAAAATTTAAGTTTTTTACATTTTTTTAAGTATTATAATCAAAAAAATGAAACTTTTTTATTAATTTTAATAATATAAATATTTTTATAGAAAGCGATTTTTTAAGAATGAAATTCAAAAAAATTTTATTTGCGTTACCTGTTGTAGCGCCAATAGTTGTTTTAGCATCTTGTGCTAATCTTTCCGGTTCTAAATCAAGTGAAAGCGCGAAGTCAGCAACACCTGCAGAAGGTTCCAAAACAGCAACACCTACAGCAGAAACTAAAGAAGTTAAATTTGCTACTTCACAGGGCCCATATTGACCATTAGTGTTTGCTCTAGATAAACTTGGGCAACACAAAAGTGGGTTAATACCATATTACAATGAAAAATTTAAAAACGATCCAGATTTTGTTCCAGTTAGATTACAATTACAAGATGAAACAAAAACTAAAACACAACTAGATACCGCTAATAATTTAGAAAATGCATTTGTTACAAATAGTAAAGATTTTCCAGCTCTTGTTTTGGGTGATGTTACATCTGCAATAGTTGCTAACCGAAACAATAGATTATTAAATTTATCATCATTATCATCCAAATTAAATTCAAATTTATTTAATGAAGAAGTGGTTAACAATTACAATAAATTAAACCTTAGTGGTAACAAATTATTTAACATCCCTTTCAATGTAAATGATGTTGATGCTACAAGTTTTAACTTAGACAATATGGCGATTATTTTTGACTTAATTCAGCATGGTGGTGGAACTGTTGATACATCCATGTCACTTTATCAAAAAGCCATGAATTCTAAAAGCGAGGGAAATTCTGTTCCAGAAAATAGTTTATTTAGAGCAATTAAGCCAAAAACAATTACAATTTTTCAAAGGATGCATGTTAACCAAGATACTTTCACAACCATTGAAAGTGCTTTAAAATTTGCTAATGATTTTGTTGCCGGAATTGAAATTGATCCATCCAAAAAAAGTGCTTTAAATAATGAAACTGAAAATATTTCAATTTTCGACATCGACTATGCACATCAATCACTTGTTAAAGATGTTATTTCAAACACTGGTAAAGGTTTATGAGATATTACAGATACAACAGGTAAACCATCTTTTGAATTCCCAATTGATACAAATACCGAATTACAAAATAACTTTAAATCAACATATGATAAATTTGCAAAACAAATCAATAAAATTAAAACAACTGTTAATGGTGAAACCAAAGTTATTCAAGCTATTCAGTATAAAAACTACAAAAAACCAGGTGGATTTGGTGAGTGAGGAAGTCATGACATTTTGCTATATCGTACTGCTTTTGGGTATGTTCCAGGTGTAGGTATTAAACAATCAATTGACACAGCTACATCTCGTTCACTTTTCCCAGACCAAATTGCACACTTTGCAACTTACCAAGATGTTTATACAACAGGGCAAGCGTTAAAAGCGACACCAAATGCTCCTTATTCAGTTTATTGATCAGGTGGATCATCAATTATCCCAATCAAAACAGATGATGAAAAAATTAACAAAGGAACAGTTAAGTTCTTGGAGTGATTGTATACAGGAACCAATAATATAACAGGTAAAGCTATGAGTAACCTTGATTATATCGCTGAAGTTGGAGCTTATTTTGTACCAACTAATAATTACTTAAATGAAGCTAAACTAAATCAATTAACTCAAGAGCGTGATGGAATTCTGGCTGAAATTCAAAAAGCAGAAAAAACTACTGGTAAAACATTTGAAAAACGAGACGATGAAGCTAAAAATATTAACTGAAATCTTTATGAAAAATTAGCTAATTTAAATTCAGTTATTTTATCAATGACATCGATGTTGGAAGCATTAAAACATACAAAAGATGGCAAAACTAAATTCCTTTATGATAGTAGTAATACAAAAGCTGGAAAAATTAACGCAATAATTGGTGACTCACTTATTGAAAGAACTGATTTTGAAAAACCAACTCAAAAAACCAGTGATAATATTTTAGAAGAAATTAAAAATATTGCTAAATAATAGCAATTATTTCAAACAAGTTGTTAGTTTAAAATTAAGAAAAATTGAGTATGATAAATATACTCAATTTTTCTTTATTGCTCTAAAAAGTAGTGAATATCACAAGGAATAAAGTTAACTATATTTTACAAACTTTAATTTGTGGTAAAATTTAAAGAAATTTTGCAAGGATTATCAACCATGAACATAAAAAAAATTAAAACTATTTTTGCAACTTCACTAGTAGTAAGTGTTGCTCCAATTTATTTTGTAGCTTGTGGCCAACAAGAAACAATTAGTAAAGTTAGCATTCAAAATATTACATCAACATCCGCTCAATTAATTCTTAGCAATGTTTCAAAGGTTAAAGTTGGAGACAAAGATGATTTTGGTAAACTTGATGTTCAATTAAAAACAGAAGGTGCTGATTACAAGTCTATACCTATAACTAATCAACTAATTGGTCGTGATCAAAATCAAGTTATTATAACAATTGACAATTTGAAACCTAACACAAAATATGTTGCAAAAATTTTCCAACAACTTCCAACTGAAAATGTTGGAAAAGAACTTTTTTTCAGAGATAATATTTTTACAACCAAGGATGCCCCTCAAATCAATAATTTTAAAGTGGTCCCAGTTAATGATAAATCAAGCGAATATTCTTTCGATGCAACAATAACTGATAATAAATTAACAAATCAACTTATTACAATTCGAATTGCTAAAACCAATCAATTAAGCAATGATAAATATATAAGTCAATCATTTGTTAACAATCAAGAAAATGATGGTTTGATTCATATTCGGTTAACAAACCTAGATCGTGCTACAAACTATAAAGTAATTGGTTTTTATGATAGTCAAGGTAAATCTTTGCGTTTTGAACCAAATGATTTGTTGAATTTCCAAACTAGTTCAGATGTTATTGATTTAAAGCTTTTACCTCCTAATCCAAATGAGAATGCAATTGACTCCAAATTAGAAAATATTAGACAATATTTTGAAGTACAATTTGCTCGAGGAATAGTTAACAGCTCTAATGTTTCAAATTACAAATTAATTTTTAAAGCAAAAACCAAACCACTTGCTCCAGAATATATTAAAAAATCAGATGAAAATAAAGATCAAGAATTTGTAGCAGAATACAATAGAGCAGGTTCTAAAGATAATTCATATGTTTTTGTTGTAAATTTACCATGAAGAAAAGGTTATTACTACTTTTTAACTTCTATTCACAATCAATTTATTTCTGATAGCAAACAATATGATCCAAACAATAAAAATAGTACAAACTCACTTGAAATTGATCCCTCTATTTTAAAAACATCATTTCAAATTGATAATCCAGAAGCTAGTTAAGTTTTAAATAAACTAATTGCACTAAAATAAATTTAGTGCAATTTTTATTATTTTTTTTCAAATTATCAAAAGAAACTAGTAAGAATTAATAAAATAAAAATATAATTAATTTCAAAATGATATAATAACCTTTAAAACCCCGGAGGTGAAATTAAAGTTCAAAAATACTAGTGATAATTTTGATAGGCTTTAAAGTTATAATTTAGTAGTTCTTATTTTCTTCTAGTTTGAGTTTTTGCTAGTTAATTAACCTACTGGTAAAAAGATTTTCCAACATAATTCTTTTTAAATAGAATTATTACAATTTTAGTGTTATAGTTAAGTTGTGTGCATTTAAAGTTTTATTATTCAAATAATTTTAAATATTATTTAGTGATAACTAATTGAATTAGAGCCTATCAAAATTATCCCTATTATTTAAAAGTAATTTAATTTTTTTGTAAAAAAACTTTTAAAAATAATATTTTTGCTTAAAAAATGTTATTTATTAACATTTATAAGTTAAAAAGCTAGGTTTTTATAGTAAAATTACTATGAAATAGTTTATTAAATTTTTTAATTAATAAAATAAAAGGATTTATATGGCAGAAAAAACTATAGTTGATAAAGGTGTTCATAAACAAACAAAGATTAGATTATTAATAGGACTAACAGCGATAACTAGTTCGGTAATTGCGATTGGAGCTTCGGCCGGAATTGCTTATGTTTTGGCTGAAAGTCGCAATAATGATTATTCTAAAATCACATCTCAATTAGAAAAATATGCCAAAGAAGTAGATGGAGTTTCTTTTCGCTCAAGTAAACTTAGTCCTTTTAGTAATTTTGATGAATTAAAAAATGAATGAAATGAAAATAAAACATTAGACAAGGCAAAAGATTTTTTTGTTTTACGTAAATTTGTAGATGGTCAATTTATTAATTTTGATTTACCTAGTTCTTATTATGTAACATTTTCAAATGTCAAACCAAATGATAAAACTCAATCATTTGATATTGAGTTTTATATAACTACAACAATAAATGGTCAGACTTTTTATTCTAAAAAAAGAAGCACAACTGTTCCTATCAATATTGAATCTACATTTTTTTTAAACAACTTCAGTAGTGCCACTAAAATTTTATTTAGTAGTGCATTAAGACCATATGATGCCCCTTCTAGTGAACACAAATTAGCTAAAATAACATTAGCCAGTGATTTTTTTTCTGATGTAAATAAAGCTACAACTTCAGAAGAAGCTATTGAAAAAATTAATGATTATTTTAATATTAAAGAATTAATTAGCAATTTATTAAATGATTCTAACTTTTTTGTTAAATTAAACAATAAAACAATTAAACCCTACTCAATTTCACTACAGCCAATTTTCAAAAATGAAGATGGAGTCAAATGGATTGTTCGTTCAACAACAGCTGAAGATACATTTGAAGCTAACATAAAACTTAGTTTTACAGATCAAGCTAAAAACGAATTTCCAAAAAGTTTCAACACTGATTTGACTAATAAAATTAGTTTTGAAATTACAAATTCAAAAACTAAAAAATCACCTTTTATTAGTGAAGAAAATTTTTTAGCACAAGTGACTATTGAATCTCCTGCCGCGAAAAATTATTATTTTTCTAACGAAGAACAAAAACTAACAGGTCTTCAAACAACGGCTGATGAAAGTGTGGAGTCTAAAAACCCATCAAACCCAAGCACAACAATTAAAACAAAAAAAGATATTTCTAACGAATCTCTTATTAATGTTTATCGTGAGCTTAAATTCAAAAATAATCAACTACTAAATACTTCTGATGAATCTAAAATTATTTTAAACTCTTTTTTAAAAACGAATTTACCATTTAATTTTAACGAACTCAAGGACATCTCAGATGAAGTTCGCAATCGTTTTAGTTATCAAATAGATGTTTCCAACATTGTTTTAGGTGGAGATGACATTTCCACTTATATTAGTGTGCCTTTGAAAATTTTATATAAATCTCCTTCTTCAGAATTAAGTAAAAATACAACTATTTTACTTCGCCAATATAAACCTGTTGAAGGTAAACCAGGTTCTTACCAAATCAAAGATGGAGCACCAGTGGTTCCTTATATCGCCAATATTTCAAATGTTGTTGATTTAAAAAATAGCGACAAATCAGTTGCGCAAACTTCTGAAAAGGAATTTTTAAAATCTCATCAATTAATTTCTTATGAAGAAATTGAAAAATTAGTTAAGGATAAAAGTTATAATAAATTGATAAATGTTCTAAAAGATCCAAGTCAATTCGATTATACATTCATTGAGCAACCATTTTTAAATGCTTGAATTTCTAAATACAAATTAGCAAATATTGATGATTTTAAAACCCAAACTTTATTACCAACACATATTAAAAATAACGAGTATACTAAATTGTTTTTTGATAGCAATTTTGCATTCGGTCAGTTTACAAATAAAATTTTACAATTAAGTGAAGAAGATAGATTACCTTATTTAACTTATTTATTTAATAGCCTCAACCAAGACTATAAAGATAAATCAAATTCAACTAAGGAAAGTCAACAAACACATGTTGTTGAAGCTAAAAGTGCTGTTATTTCTGCACCACCTACAGAACATAATTTAAACAATGGTGGTAACTTGGTTCCTGAAAACGAGCATGATAATACGCATTCTTCAACTGTTTCTAAACAAGCAGGGGAACAAAAAGTAGAAAAAACTCAAAAATCTAATGAACTAATCCTTGAATCTTTAAAACTTGTTAAAAAAACATTTGTTATTGATTTGCTTGATAAATTAATTCAGGCAATTAGTGAGAAAAAAGACTCTCCATTAGATGCCTCTTCTTTTGCTCAATTATTTGCTTCAACTTATAAAGATGATAAGGATATTCAAGATTATGACAATTTTGCTAGATCTTTAAGATACAACATTAAGTTTGATGATGCAACTGATAGTTTGCAAACACCAGGTAAAGAAACTCAACCTAACACACCTTCTAGTCAATCACAATCCCAACAAGTTCAAAATTCATCAGAGTCTACACCAACAAATGAAAAAAATTTAAAACTAACTTATCATTACGAATTTTATGAGGCAGACAAACCAGATAATATAGTTTTCAAAACAACTGAACAAGAATTAAATTTAATGGTCTCTAGTTTAACAATAGAGCAAGTAAGTGATATGAGTTTAGCAAGACAAGTTGTAAATAACTTGCCAGCAAACTTGCATCAATTAGTTCTTAAAAATAAAACATTAGCTGATTTTAAATCAAAATTTAATGGCACAAAGATGTCTCATTTAGATACAGCTCAAGCTTTTCAACAATATTTTGGTTACAAAAAATTTATGGAAATTCAACCATTGTTAAAAGGTTTAGCTCTATTTTATGAGCCAAATAATGTTTCTACCAATTTTTCTGGTGAAACCACAGTTAAATTTTTCTTAACCAGAATTCCTAAAGAAGATGAAGATAAGATTGTAGACAATTATGAAAACAATCCTATAGTATCACAATCATCGACCAGTCCTTCATCCCCTGTGGTACAACCAGGAGTTGTTAATAGCGGTGCAGGACACAGTGGTGCTGCCGCACCTGTCTCCAAACCTGAAGAAGACAAACAAATTGGTTCAAGTATTATAGTATTTACAGTTTCAGAAGCTAAGGAAAATCAATAATATGAAACGTGTTTTAGTTAAAAAAGTATCACATTTTAAAGCAATATTAATTTTAGGTACAGCGTTGTTAGTTCCAGCGGCTGCAATAGCCGCAGGTTGAGCAACTTACAATTATATTCAAAAGAAAAATTACAAAAATTTTGTTAAATTTGGTAAAACAGAAGAGTTAATAAGCTCTTCTACACCTCTTAGTGCCAAAGATTTTGCAAAAGAAATGGAAACTTTACCACTTCGAGAAAAATATAAACAATATTCACCGAGCCAAATTTTTCATTTGGCTTCAGATAAAAAAAGTGCTATAAATTTAATTGACATTTTCGATTTAAGTGCTTTTGCAAAAAAATATCCTAACATTAAAGTTAATTCTTTTTTAATCACTAGTGATTTAGCAGCAAATAACTCAATTGCAACAGCTCAAGAATTAAAAAATGTTTTATTTACTGCTGTTGACAATGTAACAGATGAAATTTATTCAAGTGTTGTAAATATTTCTGGATTTGGTGCTGCACAACTATCTCGTGTGCCAGTTTTTAGTGTTGATGAAAATAAATCTAAATTAGTTTATAACAATACAGATCCATCAACCAATATTCTTCCTTCTGTCTTAGCAAGTGAGATTCAAAAATATTACAATAGCTCCAATGAAAATTTTTCCCAAACTATTTCTCATTTCGGAAGTATGCAGCTTATTGATAAAAGTGGCAATATTATTACAATACCTTCAGAACTTAGATTAGATTTTGCGAAAAATTCTGATAATCAAATTGATTTTGAAAACATTAGCGATAATGATGGAACTATTTTGGTTTCTATCAATATATTAGATGGAACAAATAAAGTCGGGGAATTTAAATTACAAATAACTAATTTAAATTACTATAAATTAGCATTAGAAGAATTTACTAAACTAACATCTAATGTTAATGAAGATCATAATGCAGTTAAAATAGTTCCTGAAAAACAAAGAGAAATTGCTTTGAGTCAAAAAAATCTTTCAACTTTTTTTAAAGTCGGTCAAGATGTAACAAACTTTTTTGATTTTAGCATTTTAAAACATTACTTTAAACATTTAAATCCAAGTTTTAGAGCCGAAATTGAAGAAACTAACTTTAGACTAGATAAGCTTGGTGAAATTAAAGTTCGTGCAATTGTCGATTTTAAAAACAGTTTAAAAAGTACAACCCCAAGCCAGCAAACTGAATCATCAACATCAAATGTTAAACCAATAGCTGTTCAAGCAGTTGCCGATACAAATGATGATTCTGAGCAAGAAGATGAAAACTCACAAAGTCATTTTTTCTCTTTTAATTTTAAGGTTTTTAGCAATTATGCTCAAGATTTTTTGAATGCAGTTGTAGAAAACAACAATTATTTTGTAGTTCGTCCTGAAGCTAAATATATTAATGGTCTTGACATTATATCTAGATTAGAAAATATGAATGTTGCCTATTATGCATTTTTACAAAATATTACTTTACCAAAAGGTTTTGCTGTTGTTAGTTTAACAGGTGCATCTGATTATGATAGTTTAACTATTCAACAAGCTATAGTTTATTGAGTGGAACACATTTTTGATAAGGTTATTGATTTTCCAGAATGGAAAAAATCTGTTAAAGAAAAAATAATTGATCCAAGCACTGGACTAGAAATAGAAAATAAAGCATCTAAGGCACTTGCGAAAATATTTTCTAGCCTTAACAACATCATTAATCAAAATGGACTTAAAAAAGATAAGGTTAACTATAATTTAAGTTTTGATAACAAATCTCAACAACTAACTATTGGTATTTCTATTTATAATGATAAAAATGAAAGAGTGGCAACTCAAAGTGTTGTTATAGCTGGATTTGCACCATCATTACCAGCACTTGATATAGTCAAAAGTACTGGTTCTGATTTATTTTTTGATGGGGCCGCTTTAAAAACAATCGATAATGTTGATCAAACTAGTCAAGTTAAAAGTTCTAAATTAGTCTTACCATCATTGTTAAATAGTAATTTTGTATTCGAGGCAAAAGCCGGTTCAACAATACAAGTTAATGATGCTAATGGATTTAATGGTGTTAGTTTGGATTCGGGTGAGTTGACTTTAACAAATAATACTCCAAAACCTGAACCAAAACCATCCACAACTACAGTTACTCAACCAGTGGCACAACAAACAAATCAAGTAACAGTGAAAAACCCATCTTTTGGAATTGTATTTTCACAAGATAATTCATTAGAAAACGATAAACCAAAAATTATTTTAGAAGAAAAAGCACAAACTCAAACTTCAGCTATGCAAACCACTACTACACAAGATAGTTATGTATTATTTGTAGAAAAAGTTTCAAATAAAACCGAAATTGAGAAATTAGAAAATATTTCAAATCATAAAATTGATACATCTAAAATCACAGGAGCAGCTTGAATTATAGGGTTTGGTAATAAAGGTAACATTAATTCTTTATCTCAAGCTTCTGGTTCTGGAACTATTAATGACAAAGTGAAAATTTTAGCTGCCTTTCCAATTACTGAAGGTTTTGATACTAAATCAACAACTACATTTATTTTAACAATTGATAGAAATGATGACAAAATTAAAATTAGTTCAGCAATGTTTGATGGTAAAAATATAGATAAACAAACACCTTTCGAACTTGATAATAATGTTCCTTCAACAGCTATTAACTTGTTAAGTAACTTAGGTAAGTCGAATTCTTCGATTATTATAGGAACAACTAGTGCCACAGTTCCTCCATCACCTACTACAGTTGCCTCACCTGTTAACTCCAACCCTACTCAGACAGCTGTTTCAAAAACAACCTTACACTCTCTAATGTTTTACAACCATTTAGAAACACCAAAAACTACTCTAGTTCCTCAATCATCTCAAGCATCAACAAATCCTGCAATTAAAGATGATCTAAATTCTGTTTTTGAATCACTTGTAAATAGTTATACAAAATAAATATTAAAAATCAATCAGCTTTATAAGCTGATTTTTTTTAAAATTAAATGATAACCACTCCTATGAATACTGTTAAATAATATTAACATAGTTTATGACTTATATAGTTATTTAATATAATAGTGAAATTTTTTTAATTGTTTACAAATTAAAAAATAATTAAAAATTACAAAAAAAAAAAAAAAAAGTGCCATTGGCACTATTTTTAAGTTAGTTTATAAAAGTAAAAATATAAATTATTTATTTTTGACAAATTTTATAAATCTTGTCAAAAATGCTTTAACTAATTGATCGCTTATAAAAGGTAGAAAAGCAAGCATTAAAAATGTTAATTTAAGACTTTTACCTTCATAGATATTCATATGAAAAATAACATTTAAATGTGGTATAAAAGTAACAAAAATAATAGTTAAAAAACTAATTAAAAATCCGAAATGTAAGTATTTTTGTTGAGTTAATTTGAATTTAAAAATAGGTTGATTGCTAGCTAGTAAATATGAACAACTTGCCAAGCCCACAGATGCAACAAAAAAACTAATTCCTGATGCTTGTAAACTATTATCTTTATTAAAATAATAAGATAAAAGAGTTAAAAAAGTAATGCAAGTTACTCAAATAATTATTTTTATTATTAATTCTTTAGTAAGTAAATAATTATTTTGCTTTAAAAATTTTTGATTCATTACACTAGATTCTAGACTTGTCAAACTAATTGCTATACCGCCAAAAGTTTCTGAAACTACATTAATTCAAAGAATTTGTAATGAACCAAAAATATTGTTTTTAAACAGTAAGGTCCCTATAAACATAGTAAGTAGCATTACCAAATTAGCAATAAATAAAAAGCTAATCAGTTGCTTAATGTTTAAAATGGTGATTCGTCCATTTTTAATTGCATTATATAAGGTTGTAAAATTATCATCTTCTAAAACAACATTTGCAACTTGTTTGCTAACTTGAGTTCCAGTTCGACCCATTGCGATTCCTACATTCGCTTTTTTAAGTGCGGGAGCATCATTGATACCATCACCAAGCATTGCAACTTGATGATTTTGGTTTTGCAATGCTTGAATTATTTCTAACTTGTCCTCAGGTTGCATTCGAGCATAAACTTTATAATTTTCTAAGTTTTCCAATCATTGAGAATCATTATTTCATTCATCCCTATAAACTGCTAAATGTTTTGATTCATTTAGTATACCAACTTGACTTGCAACTGAGCTGGCTGTCGGTAAACTATCACCTGTAATCATGATTGTTGAAATACTAGATTTATTTAGTTTATCTACAACATCCTTAATTTCAACTCTAGGAGGATCGAATAAAGCTATTAAGCCAGTAATTTCAAGATTTTCTACTTGTTTTTCCAAATTATCAGAATCTTGAATTTTTGCAATCGCGGTTGCAAAAACACGATATCCCTTTGTATGGAATCAAGCTAGTTTTGCCTCTATTTGCCTATTTTTTTCTTTTGCTAGTGGAATTAAAACTTCGGGTGCTCCTTTAAGATATAATAGTTTTTCTTCAAATTTTTTAACTGCCACAGCGCTAAATTTTATTTTAGAATTGAAAGGAATTTTACCAATTATTGTAGAATTTTCCAACAATTGTTTTTGTTCTATGTTGTATTTTTTAGCTTCTTGTAAAATTAAAATTTCCTCTGGATCACCTCTAAATTCTTCAATTCCATTTTCAAAAAAAGAATAAGCACTACAATTTAGAACAATTTCTTCCCAAAATTGTTCTATTCGATCATTAGTTGTGTAAACATCTACAATAGTCATTTTGTTTTCTGTTAAAGTTCCAGTTTTATCACTACACACAATAGAGATGTTTCCAAGAGATTCAATAGTTGACAAGTCTTTAATAATAGCTTTTTGTTTGGCCATTTTTTTAACACCAATGATTAAATTGATACTAATCAAAGGAACAAGAGATTCTGGAACAAAACCAATAGCTAATACCAACGATACTACAATGGCAGTTTTAGATTGTTGATAATCTCCTTTTGCAACTACATAAATATAAATAAAAAAGAAAATAATGCTAATTAAAATAGCAACTATAGAAATGATTTTAGAAAATAAAATCATTTTTTTTTGCATTGGAGTTTGTGCTTCTTTTGTATTTAGAACAAGTTTTGCAATTTCGCCCATTTTAGTATTTTCACCAATTGCATAAACTAAAGCGATGGCTTGACCAGAAATCACAGATGAACCTGCATAAATTTGGCTATTAATTTGTTCGAAATTATTACAATTTTCTTTAAAAATTGCATGCGATTCACCAGTGAGCATCGCTTCTTGAACTTGTAAGTTGATTTGTGAAATCACAAAAGCATCTGCAGCAACAATATCACCGGCACTTAAAACTAATAAATCACCAATTTGAACTAAAGTGCTATCAATTTCTATTTTTTTTCCATCTCTAATAATAGTTGCAACAGGTGAATTAAGGTTTTTAATAGCTTCAAGGGCTTGTTGAGTTTTATTTTGTTGTAACAAACTAAAAAAAATATTAATCGCAATAATAAATGCTATAAGAATTGGTTCTAAATAAGCCACAATTTGTTCAGATAATTTATGTTCATGGTGGAATACAATAGTTAAAATCAATGAAATTATAATAACACACAAAAGCACTATAGTCAGTGGTTCTATTAATAATTCAAAAATTCTTTTTCCTAATGATTTTGGTTTAATAGTTGGTAATTTGTTAATTCCAAAATTGTTTTTAGAATCGATTACTTGTTGATGTGAGGGCCCATTAGTGCGATCAATAGTAGTTAAAAAATTAACAATTTTTGCATCAATTTTGTTATTTTTTTCTTTTTTCATAAGCAAAAACCTTTAAAAAATATAATATAATTATAACAATTAAAATGAAACAGATTGCTAAAAATAAAATTGCTAACTATGACTACCAAATTGATTGACAACTAACGGCGGGAGTGTCTCTTTTAGGTTGAGAAGTTAAGTCAATTCGTGCCGGAAATGTTAACTTAAAATCAAGTTTTTGCTATTTTAAGGAAGGTGAATTATTTGTTAGCAACATTCATATAAGCAAATATATGAATGTTGCAGGTGATTCTACTAGGTCACGCAAATTATTACTTACCAAAGCTGAATTACGCAAATTATTTAGTCTCAAAGAAAAAGAGAGAATTAGTATTATTCCGCAAATTATAGGTTGACAAAATGGCAAGATAAAAATTATCTTAGGAATAGGGAAAGGAAAAACTAAACACGATAAAAGAGAAACTATTAAAGAACGTGATCAAAAAAGGAAAATTGAATCATTTTTAAAAAACTATTAATTTTTTTATTTACTTTTTTTCTTTTTACTAGTTGCTCCTCTAGCGATACTAATGAAATTCTAGTTCATAAAGTTGATATAAATATAAATAAAAAATTAGATTTTCCACTTGTTAAAAAAGAAACTAAATTATTTGCAAATAAAAGCTATTACACTATTGTCAAAAGTGTTTATGATGGCGACACTTTCACGGATTACATTGGCAATCGAATTAGACTTTTTGGTATTGATACCCCCGAATTAAAACCCAAACAAAACTATAAACACAATAAAAATAAAATTAACGTTCGTTTAAGTAAATTATATGGATTAAAAGCAAGAAAAATTTTAAGTGATTTAATTTTAAATAAGTTGGTTAAAATTACAATTGTTGCTTCAGATGCCTATGATCGTAAGGTTGCAATTGTTGAAATAGATGATAAAAATGCTAGTTTTGAACAATTAATTTATGGTCTAGCTAAAATTCGTTTTTTTGATATCGAAAATTCTAAAAGCAAGTATTATTTCCCTCAATATAAAAAACTTTTTAAATTATTTTCAAAAGCTCAAGAAGCAGCTAAAAAAGAAAAAAAAGGATTTTGAAAAGATGATATTTGAAAAAATATTTATGATTAATATTATTTTTTTGAATGAATATTTTTTTAAGTAAATTTTTAAAACCAGTTTAAAAATAAACAAAAATAGGAAAAATAATATTCAATTTTTTTACTTTTTAACATTAATATATTATAATTTAATTGTTAAATTAATTAAATGTAAGCCATCATAGCTCATTCGGTAGAGCACATCCATGGTAAGGATGGGGTCGCAGGTTCGATTCCTGTTGTTGGCACCATATCTAATATAGACCTAAGATGCTACTATTATTTGCATCTTTTTTTATTTTATAGGAGGTACTTGTTAAAAAATGCTTAAAAATAAAGAAGATTCTCAATCAACACAAATTAAGAATAATGAAAATTTAGATAAACAAATAGAAGAAACTAGCAAAAAAAGCGAAACAGAAACTTTAAATTTTGATAAAAGTCAATTTGAAGAGCAAAAAAATGGACTTAAAGTTGAATTGAATCACAAACCAAATGAAAAAACCATTAAAGAAGCTAATGAAATTTGAGATTTATATTATCGCGGATGAAATAATAAAAATAAATACTTGGATTTTGCTGGTAAGCAAATTAATAAAGAAAAATATTTTAAAGAATGAAATTTGGACCACATCATTCCTAAAAGTAAATGTGATAAATTTAAGCAAACTAATTTAATTCCAAATTTTTCTAAAGACCATGAGATGAATCTTCAACCAACATCAATATTAACAAATGAATCCAAGGCAGACCAATTAAGTTTTTCAATCGATAATGTCCAATATAAAGTTTATTACAATGAGAAAAAAAATATAAAAAATAGATTTTTGTTTTGTGGTAAAGTTTCACAATATGACAAACATGTAAAAACCGGTAAACTTATTGATGTTGAAGCTTATTTAAATAAATTTGAAGAAGAAAAAAAAGAGAAAATAAAAAACAAAAATAAGAATCAAAACAAGGAAAAACAAATTCAAGAAAATAAACTTCCATTTATTAACTCTCTTTTTAGTAATCTAAGTCCGAAGTTTGCTAAAAACTCATACAGTGTAACAGCTTTTTCTATAAAATTCACTGATTTAAATTTCTTTAATTTTTTTACTAAACTCAAAGAAATTCTTTCAACTACAAGTTTTAGTTTTAATAATTTTTTAATAAAAACCAAACCCAATTCATACTTTTTACATATTTATAGCGAAAGATTTTTAGACAAAAGTGACAAAATATGTCCAAATATGCTTGCTGATTTTTTAAAACTTATTGTGCAAATTTCTAAAATAGAGGATTTTGAAAATTATGTTTGCAAGCAGTTTTTCTGGAGTTATGATTTTAGTGAAAATGAACTTGATTTGCATAAAAAAATTTCTGAAATTTGAGACAATATACCCCACCTATTTTGAAAGCAATGTATTCAAAATCAAAAAAGTGATAAATTTTTTATCAATCAAAAAATGAAAGAAATTTTATCTGAACATTATCAAGTTAATAGTAAATCATTAAATAAAATTAGTGACTGATACAAATTAGATGATAAATTTTTCAATAATTAATAATAAGGAATACTATGAAAACAGCAAAAGTCTTATTTATTGGCGATATTTTTGGTCAACCCGGAATACAAATGTTTGAGCGGACATTTGAGCAGTTAAAAAAAGAGCACAATTTTGATTTAGTTATTGCTCAAGCTGAAAATATCACTGGGCGAAAAGGGCTAAATCAAGCAGACTATTGATATTTAAAAAAAATTGGAATTGATGTATTTACAGTTGGAAATCATGTTTGATTTAATCCTGACATTAATGCAATTATAAATAATGGCGACATTGTTAGACCCCTTAATATTCCAGATCATTATGAAGGAACAGGTAGTGTAACTATAGAAAAAAATAAAAAAATTTTTAGAGTAACTTCTCTCCTTGGAATAACTTTTAATAAATTGAATAAACCTTGACAAGAAGAAGAAGCGCAAAACTTTTTTGACGCTATTGATCCAATTATAGCAAATGATAAAAGTGATTTTCATATTGTTGATTTTCATGCTGAAACGACAAGTGAAAAAAATGTCTTAGGAATTTATTTAAACGGTAAAGTAAATGCAGTACTGGGTACTCACACTCATGTGCAAACAAATGATGCTCGCCGTCTTTCTCATGGAACATTGTTTATTACAGATGTGGGAATGACAGGTCCGGCCAATGATGCTATTGGAGTAAATTTCTTAGATGTTTATAGAATGGCTCGTTATAATCATAGCACTCGTTTTGTAACATCTAAAAATAGTTGTCAATTTAATGCTGTTATTTTAGAATTATCGACTCGAATGGATGATCAAAAAATTACACCTATTTTAATCTATGAGTAATATGAGTAATTTGATAAATCTTTGTCTTTAAAAATTACACTTAATTTTGAAAAACTAAACTTTTTAGTCACATTATTATAATTAGTAATAAAATTATATAAAATCTCAATAACTACAA
This sequence comes from Mesomycoplasma sp., assembly GCF_056854695.1. Classification (NCBI taxonomy): domain Bacteria; kingdom Bacillati; phylum Mycoplasmatota; order Mycoplasmoidales; family Metamycoplasmataceae; genus Mesomycoplasma; species Mesomycoplasma sp. The sequence goes on along the minus strand of NZ_JBXGGF010000009.1, from coordinate 24,948 downwards.
AGTGAGATAGGAGTAAAAATGAATAGATTGTCTTTTACTAAAAGAACAAAAATTATTGTTGGCTTTTCTGCCATTGCTTTTGTAGGATTAACTAGTTTTGGACTAACCACAAATTTGTCTAATTTTCATTCTTTTACTAATTCAAGTATTATTTATAGTACTTTAGCACCTTCAACCATATTAAAAAACCCTGTCAATGATAAAAGTTTTTCATCTCCTGTTGCAAATGTGAAATTTGTTCCGAAACCTCCAAAAAAAGTTGAAACAACTAAAAAAACTGAAACACCAAAAGTTGAGCAAAGTGCAACTCCACTTCCAAAACCTAAACAAGTTGTAAAAGCTCCAGATATTCAAGTTATTGAGCCTGCTCCTAAACCCAAAGAAAAACCAAAAACTGTGGAAACTCCTATAGTGCCTTCTTCTCCTGCTCCAGTTCCAAAGGTTACTCAACCATCTGTACAATATACACCACAAGTAATTAGAAATGTTGAAGTAACAGAGGATTTAAAACAACGTGCCTTAGAAAATTATCGGAAAGGTTTGCAAGCTGAAATTAAAAGAACTGAACAAAGAATTGAAAGTGCTCAGCAAGTCTATGATAATAAAGTTGACATTCAGCAGAATAAATGAAATGACTATTCGCCTATGTGAAATAAAGGTAGATTATCCAAATATGAATGACAAGCAGAGCTTCAAGGTCAAGTATCATTGGCCAAATACGATTTAGATAGAGAAAAAAATTATTTGGAATATTTAAAAAATCAACCACCAAAAACTTCATTTACTCAGGATGAGATAACAATGCTTTCAAGAGGGATGATACCAAGTACAGAAAGTCCAAATGTATGAGGATATGATAATCTAAATGACAATCCAGAAACAGGAACTAATGGAAGACTAAGGGTTAATAATAGAAGAAGAGTTTTTAACACTCAAAGTTGATATTCACAAAGTCCTTATGATATTCTTCATGGTAATTTTTCAGGTTGAGATAAAACTGATGTAACTTCTAATTATAAAGCTCAACTTCAAGGTTTTGAAAATTCTATTAAAATTTATCACTATACTCCAAACTCTCAAAATGAAGATAAAGCTCGTCAACCAGGTGATATTATTGAATTGGATGCAAATGATGATAATGCTTTTGAAAAATTCCAAGAAATTTTGGCAAATGTTAATCAAGCAGACCACCAACTTAAAGGTGTTAGACTTAAAAATGTTGGTGAAAACAATAGCACTCAAAACGCAGAAGATATTTTAAAATCACTACCAAACTCTATTAAAGCAGTTTATTTATTTGTAGATAATTATTTAGGAACTGATTCTCTTAGAGGACTTAGAAATAAACATCTTGATGAACTTGCTATTTACACAGATAAAAATTCAATTGATGCCGATTGATCTGTTTCTCCAAACGACCTTCAGAATGTAGGTTTTATTTCATTTGATTATAATAACCAAGCACAATATGGTCAGTATCAAGGTAAAATTGCAGGTTCTATTGTCTTTAATACACTAAGATGATATGCTGGTGATAACACAGACACTATTGAAAAAGGTCTTGAAATTGCTTTTGGTCAAAAAATGGAAGAGCGACCTTTTCAAGGTAGTTTTGGTGGAAAGGGTGGATACCCAACTACTTTAGATTTTTCTTTAACTAATCAAAATACTTTTAATGGTTTGAATATGGAACATATCCAAGATCTATTCAACAACTCAATTAAAAATTGAAAAACAGATAAATATGCACAAGAAGATTATGAACATCATACTTTAAGTTTTACTAAGTTGATAGTAGGTTCTACAAATGAGCAGATTAAATTTAAGGCAGCAGATTTAAATAATGCAGGTTTTGATAAATGACTTAAACCTGGCGGTCCCCAAAATCCAGTTAAAATATCAATAAGAGATAGAGATACTTCTCAAATAATAAATAATTCAGTTATAACTGTTACTGGTGATTTAAACGCCAATGGAGCTAGTCAGTTAATAACATTTCTTCAAATGGCAAACAGTAGCAGCTCAGGTAATAGAATTGAAAAAGTAATAGTTCAAAATTGACCTAAGGGAGAACCTGAACAAGTTGTAGTTCAATCATCAAGTACTATTACAAAAATACAAGTTGATCCTAATGTAGCTAAAATCGCAAGCAATAGTGACGATGGTGACGATGACAGTGATGATGACAGTGATGACAGCGAAGGTAATTCATAAACTTGTAATCACTTAATTATTTCTTGCTAATATACTTTAATTTATATTTATTATTTTGCTTAAATTTATATAAAACAAATTATTACTTTTTTCATATTAAATAAGGAGAGATTATGAAATTCAAAAAATTTAGTTTTAAATTATCTCTTAAAATGAAAGCTATTTTGGTTTTATCACCTATTATAACTTTGCCTATTTTGATTTCTTGTGGAGTTAACCCACAGGAACAAGAAAAACAAGGTGTAAATGTTGAATCACCAAAGACACCTAATAACCCAAATTCTTCATCAGTAGATATTTCAAGTTTAAAAGATCAAATCCAAGATTCAGATTCTCTTAATCAAGTTTCTAAATCTCTTTCTGAAAAATTAAATAGTCTTTCTTTAGATGCTGAAACTAAAGCAAAAAGACAAAAACAACTTGAAAGAACAATTAATTTTATTAGGAAAGAAATTGAAACTGATGGCATAGGAGCTGAGAACACAAAATTAGCAATTAACTCTCTTGATGAAATTTTTAAAGCACAAGAAAAGAAATCAGAATCACCATCTTTTACACCAGAACCTCCAGTAAGCGAAAAAAGAGTTAAAGAATTTGAAAACGAATTAGCTAATGCAAGACCTAAAGGGCAAAATATTCCTGAGTTTCGCGATGGAACTAGAATTGTTAAAGATCAATATGAATATGATTTTCCGCAAAATGAGGTTAAGTATCTTTTAACATATTTCCCCAATTTAGGTGCTTCTCAGTCTGCAACTTATGAATGAAAACCTTCTAAAGTTTTTGGACAATGAAATGGTGATCATCCTCCAAAATATTCTCCCGAACTTGAGCAATTAGCAAAAAAAGTTGATCAACCTCTTCCAGAAAATGCCTATTATAGAACATTTGTAACTCCGGACCCAAATAATAGAAATTTAATACATATTCCTACAACTAAGAGAAGCTTTCCTGTCCCTCCTATTAGTTTTTACACAAAAGGGTTAAGGAAAGGTGAGATTGACAAAGATAAATCAGGACCTTGGCACTTTGGACTTCCTCGTGACATTGTAAATGATCAATATAAAGAACTTATTGATAACGCGGTTTCTATTTACATAGGTGATGGTGCTATTGGCACCAAATTAGTAACAGATGAAAATGGCCAAGAACATTTTCAAGAAGATTATCGTAAACCAGGTGAAGAGCGTGGAAACACAGAAGGAAAACGTGGGACCATGAATATTATTGATTACCAAATTAAAAAAGGAGAAAAGTATCCTTTAACATGGTATTTCATCACTAACACACACGTTTTAGCTCAATTAAGACTTAAAGATGACCAAGGTGATGGTGTTTATGGAAGAGATAAATCCAATTATAACACTTATAATGTAGCATATAATACAAGAGAAATTAATATTTCAAAACTTATAAAAGAAAAAGTCAAACTAAATAAAGAAATACCTTTGGTTGGTCAAGGTGATTGAAAAGAATATTACAGGCAAATTCCAATAAAACCTAATCAAGTGAAATTGGTTATGATAGGTTCTCAAATAATGAAACAAAAATTAGGCGATCTAACAAATCAATCCTTTTGAAAAGGTGTTAATTTTTTAATGGATGCTGGAATTATTGAAATTACATTCGAAAATGAAGAACAAGCAAAAGAAGTAACTGGTAATTGGTATGAAAAACATAAAACTCCTGATCCAAATTATGTTTTAACTTCCGATGTTAATTTACTTGATAAAAATCAGTATTCTAAACTAGAAAAAAATCCATTTTATGCTTTTGGATTCCCAACTTCAGCTTTCGAAAAAATGATTCCTCAAATTGATCACAAAATTCCACTTAGCAATGGAAGAAGTTTTGATAAACCAGCTATTGAAAACCTTTTAGATGGTTCGATATCACCTTTAATTAACAAACCTTCCAAATTATTTCCAATAGCTCGTCCAACTCCGGAGTATTTAAAAAAACTGGAATCACTTAAAAAAGATGGGGGCGATCTTAATTGATCAAGGTCTTTTAGGACTTTTATGTCTACACCTGGAATTATGGATATTTTTATAGCTGCTCCTTATCTAGACCAAGGTGGCCAAATACTTGAAACTTATGATAGTCAAACTCAAAAGTTTAAAACAGATGATTTATATGTTTTTTCTGGCCTTGGAACTACATTAGATAATATGTCTGGGCATGGAGGTATGTCTGGTTCAGCGGTTTATTTAAAAGACAAAATGTATGGTCTTATTTATATGAGTGGGCCTAATGCTTCTGTTGCGGGAGTTTTAAACTTGCGTTCTTATGGGAAAGATTATGAAGGATATTATGGTAAATATAATTTACCACAATATGACTTGATTTATGGTGGTGGACAAGAACAAAAAAAATCATATTTTGATGCAATGCAACATATGTATACCGATAAACATGAGGATGTAAAAACATTTTTATTTCCAAATGGATTTAGTGAATCCCATAGAGTGCATGTATTTAGCAAACAATAAAATTATTAAAGTAAAACAAAAAAATGTTAGCTTTAACATTTTTTGTTTTTTTTTAAAAAAAATAAAAAATAAAAGTGAGTTTAAAAATTTTTATTTAGTTATAAAATTATTAGTAGATTATAAAGTAACAGTTAAAATGAGGTGATAATGAATAAATTGTATTTGACTAGAAGAACCAAGTTTGTTATTGGAATTTCTACTATAGCTTCTATTGGAGTGTTTAGTTTTGGATTGACTACAAATTTGTTTAATTTTAGTTATTTTGCTAGTCAAAATATTATTTATTCTACTTCAGCGCCTTCTACTATAGAAAAAAATTCTGCTAACGATAGAACTTTTGAATCTCCTGTTTCAAATGTCAAATTTGTTCCACCAAAAGCACCTGAAAAAGTTGAAACAATTAAAAAAGTAGAAGCACCTAAAACTGATCAAAGCAATATTATTCCACCCAAACCGAAACAAAATATTAAAGCACCAGATACTCAACTATCTATTTCAAATCCAAAAATTGAAGTAAAACCTATTAAAAATTCTACTCCTGTTCGGTCAAAAGATTCAACTATTTCAAATCCAGCACCAGTGAACCCCCCCCCTATCAATAGATACGATCTTACCAAATGATGATAAATTGTTAAAAGAATTGCAAGAAAAATTAAGTTCAGCAATTGTTGTTCCAAATAATATAACAGATGAAAATCAAAAAGAAGCGCTCATAAATTATCAATTAGGACTTAAAGCTAGAATCAAACGAACATTACAAGATTATTTAAATCTAAAACAGCAATACTTAGAAAATGAACGCTCTAGAAGAGAAGACTTTGATACTCCTTATAATTATTATGCTAAAGGAAACCGTTCTCTTTGAGAAGAAGCCCATGATCGTAAGCGTTTTGAACTAATTGGTGTTTCATATAATAATAGTTTACAACACTATCAACGTGAATTAGATTTATATGCAAATCAACCTGTAAAAACTAGTTTAACACCTGACGAACTCAAAGCTATTTCGAGAGGAATGACTTTTAGCCGGGATGATAATTATGTTATGACATTTCGCAATCCAGATGATAACCCTATTACAGGTAAAAATGGAACTTATCGTATTCGAAATCAAAAAAGATTCTTTAATACACCAGGTTGAGAACAACTAACAGGTGAATCTATTTCAAATGGTAATTTTCCAGGATGAACTAAAACTAATATTTCTGAAAATTACAGAGCTCAAGGAGTTGATGGACAATACATTAAGGTTTATAGTTATAAACCAGGATCAGATTATGAGCCAGTAGATGGTAAGAAAAAAACCGAGCAACACTTAATAGAGTTGGATGCAAATGACAAACAATCATTTAATAAGTTTTTAAGTGTTGTAGAGCAAGTTTCAGCATCTGATTCAAAATTAACTGCTGTGCGAATTAAAAATATTGGGGAAGTTTATTCAACCCAAAATGCTTCTAATATTTTAAGTCATTTGCCAAATTCTATTAAAGCAGTTTATGTATTTTTAAATAATTATTATGCAGCAGATTCCCTAGATGGTATTCGCGGCAAAAAATTAGATGAACTAGCAATTTATACAGAAAAAAATTCTTTAAACGATGACTGAGCAATTAATCCAAATGATATTGCCAATGTCAACTATATTAGTTTTGATTATTTCAACCAAGGTGAATTAGATAGAAACGCTGGTAAAGCTGGTGGTTCAATTGTATTTAACACTTTAAGATGGACAAAAAATGATAATCGAGAATCTATTTCTGAAGGATTAAAAATTGCTTATGATACAAAATTAACTGAGCGAATTTTCCAAGGTCGTTCTGGTGGTAAAGGTGGTTATCCAACAGTTTTAGATTTTTCTGCTACAAGTCAAAATACATTTACAGGGCTACATTTAAATGAAATCAATAAATTATTTAATGAAAAAATCAAAAATTGACCTGATGATAAATATGCAGTTGAAGATTTTCAACATAGGGATTTAAGATTTACTAAATTAATTATTGGTTCAAAATCAAATAAATTAATTTTTCAAGCAGCTGATTTAAATGATGCGGGTTGAAATTGATTTGCTAAAAATGAGCGAGAACAACCCAAAATTGAAATCAAAGATGGTGATGAGTTTACTCCAAATCCAACTGTTGAGGTTGTAGGTGATTTAAATAGTGCTGGTGCTAAAAATTTAATTGAATTTATTCATATTGCAAACAGTGGTTCTAGTGGAATGAATATTACTTTAGTAAATGTTGGTCCTAAAAACTTTAACCTATTTAAAAATCAAGAAAACATTAATACTCCAGGTACTGATAAAATTACAAAAATTAGTCCTAATGAACCATCTACAGAAATAAATTCTAATTCTTCAGGTGATGATAGTGAAGGTTTTATTTAATTATTTATAATAAAAGTTCTATTTTTTTAACTTTTTGAGGTTTACAATGACAAAAACAATTAAAAATAAATTTAAATCATTATTGATATTATCAAGCATTTCTTCTTCATTGATCTATTTAGTATCATGTGGTACTTTAAATAACCAAGATAGTAAACAAGTTAGTGCTGATAAAAATGACTTGATATCTAAAAACAAGCAAAGCAATAAAACGATAGAAAATATTAAAGAAAAAATTGATGATGCAAAATCAGCGCTACTTCAAAATTTAAATAAAGAAGGATTTAAACATTTTTCTGAAACTGTTTCATCTATAGATAGATCTATTAATTTAAAAACACCTCTAAGTGCTTTGGAAAAATCACTTGAAGAATCAGGGTATTCTAACAGTGAAACAGTTAGTTTAATTCTTAATTCTTTTCATCAATACTTTGAACCTAAAGAAGAAAAAGAACAACCACACAAAAAACCCCAACAACCAGCCATTTCACAAGATAGAATCAATCAATATGTTAAAAAAATAGAAGCTATTAAGCCAAAAGGTCAAAATAGAGCTAAATTCAACCCAGATGGCACACGCATTGTTACTGACCAATATGAATATGATAATCCAAAATCTGATTTAGATTATTTTACTGCAATTTATTCAGGGGAAGCTACTGTTGTTGGTTCAACACAAGGTAATCCAGATGGACTAACTAATTGAGATCCAAATAATACTAAAACTTTTTCCCAACAGTTAAATCAACAGGCCAGAACTGAAAATCAACCTTTGCCAGGAAATGCTTGATTTAGAGGTTTTTCAACCCCAGATGGGCATGGAAAAATTCACATCCCTACCACACAACGAGCACTAACAACTCCTGCTTTGCAAGTTTTATCAGATGGAAAAATTTTTGGTGCTCCAGGTGAATATGGCTTGCCTCGTGTAATTCCAAATGAGAAGTATAAAAAATTAATTAATTCAGCGGTTTCAATATCTGTTTCAAATGCTCATGTTTGAGATAAAATTGTTGACAAGGATACAGGAGAAGAACGAGCTAGTCAACAAGAGTATTCAAAAGGCAATACAACTAGAGTTGATGATTATGTTGAACCTACTCAAGTTGTTCATCGTCATGATAATTTCAAAGGAACATTCAATATTATTGATTATAAATTGCCAGAAGGTAATACATATCCATTGACTTGGTATTTCATTACAAACGCTCACGTTGCCAATGCGTTCCAACTTGCTAATGATACAGGTAATGGTGTTTATGGTCGTGATTATGATGTTTTTGACACCCATAATCGTCAATACAATACTGATAAACTAAATTTTTTTAAACTCAAACCCGATGTAGATATTAAAACTATCATTCCATTAATACAAAATCAAGATCGTTTTTATGACAAATTATCTATAAAAGTTCGTGATAAAACAGGTACACCAAATAACAATCAAACATATGATAGTAATAATGCGATTAAATTAGGTGATAATAATAAACCAATAGAAGACAATCTTAATGCTCGTACAATTGTGATCGGAACAAATCCTTTTAAAACAAGTATTGGTGATTATACTAATCAAGATTTGTGAAAAAATAAAGAAGAATTTATGGACTTTGCAGTTGTAGAAATTACTTTCGACAACGAAGAGCAAGCAAGAACTATTACTGGAAAATGATATGAAGAACACAGTAATAAAGATGCTCATAAAAATGATAAAAAAAATATTAGCAATACTATAACTTCAGATTTAAATTTATTAGATAGTGATCAATATAAAAAATTTGGTAAAAATGAACTTTATAGTTTAGGTTATCCAGCTAGTAAGTTTGAAAAAAGAAGTGGAACACTTGAACAACTAAGAAGAGATTACACAGGTAAAGAAGATGAATTTGATACTATAGTAAACTTTAGTCTTTCTGCAACAGTTAATAAACCAACAGAACTTTATTACAAAACTAAGAGTGAAGATAAAAATATTTTAGAAAAATTCGAAGGTGGTGGTGATCTTTCCTGATCTCGTTCATTCCGTTCCTTTGTTAATTTACCAGGGCTTAATGATTTATTTATTACATCTCCATATATTTCTAATGGAACAATCAAAATAAGAAAATACAATAAAGAAGCTCATAAATTTGAAGAAATTCCTTATGTATTTTGAGGTCTGGCAACTAATTTGAGTAATATGTCGGGTGGAACTGGGATGTCAGGAAGCGGTGTTTATTATAAAGATAAGCTTTACTCATTAGTTTTTGCTGCAGATGATAGAGCAGCAACAAATATTAGTTTAAATGTTAGATCATATGGTCATGATTATCATGGTTATTATGGAACATACAATTTACCCAAATATGATTTAATTTATGGTGATGGAACCCCTAATGGTCAAGGAGATCAAAAAAAATCTTACTTTGATGCAATGCAAAAACTAATGCAGAGCAACCATGAAAGTTACAAAAATATTAAAACATATTTATTTCCAAACGGATTTGATGATTCTAATAGAATTAATGTGTTTCAAAATCAAAAATCTAAATAATATTATAAAAAAACTACTTTAAAAGTAGTTTTTATCTTTTTTAAATTACAAGTTAATGTTCATTATTTAAAAAAGTTTCATTCGTGTTTTTTGCTGGTTCTGCTAAATCGTTTTGTATTCCAGCTATTTTTTCAAATTCAGGCTTAAGTTTAATAAATGCTATAGAAGCAAGTGTTCCTGGAGCAAAATCCGTCTCAAATTCTAAGTCATCTAACAAATTGAAAAACTTTTGTGCATTTTGTTTTAAAAGTTTTGCTAAAATTTCACTTATACTTAGATGACTATTCTCACTAATATTGATGTTTTTTAAAAAATGATTAAATAAAAAAATATAAGTTTTTAAATTAGATAGCATTTGTATTAAAACAGTTGTTATATCATCCGAAAAAGGTTTAAACTCATTAGGTAAAACTATTTTTATTTGAGGTTCTAAAGCTAAATAAAATTGTTTTGAAATCGGCTTTGATTGGAAAAATTTAGTTATACTAGATTTTAAATTCACTTTATCATCGTCACTTAATTCTTTGTATAAATAGTTGAAATTAAAAATCACAAACTTTACAACATTGCTATTTAGAGTTGCTTTAAAAATATTTGAAAACAAAGTTGATATTTCAACACTAACCTTATTTTTTTGATTATTTATTTTAACTTCTTTTTCATTTAGTTTGTTTGCCTCTTCAAATAATGTAGCAATAAAATTATTGTTGGTTTGAGTTTTTTGTGGTGTTTGAAATAATAAAGATTTTAAAGCAAATAAAAAAACCTTAAGTTCTTGATGTGTAAAATTGATTTGAAAAACATCTTGAAAAAATTTAATACTCAAATCAAATAAAGAATAATTGTTATTAACATCTTGATTGATTTGTTGTAAATTTGTAATTTTTATATTATCACTATTAATTCATCCATCGAAAAAGGATTCAATACTAGATTTAAAATCAGGACTATTTATAGATTGTTTAATTATTTGATAAGGGTCTTCACCATTTTTAATTTTGTTTAAAAATGACAAAATTGCTAGTCTAACATTGATTGAAAATGACTGAGAAAGTAATTCTGTTAAAAACCACTTAGCTGTGGTGATGCTTTTATTGAGAATATTTTTTTGTTTTATATCTTCTTGTTTTATTTTTTTGTTATAACTTTGATAATATTTTTCATTTAAATTAGCAACTTTTTCTTGAGTATTTAAGGCGTTGTTTTTTTCATCAAGTTTTGGAATATATCTATTAATTATTTGTTTAGGATAAAGATTTTCTATAAGTTTTGTATACAACAAATCAAAATTAGATGTTTGAATTTCTTTTTTAATTTCAATGATAGAATTGTTTATTATTCTATTTGTTTCAACATGGATACCAACAGGAACCCCAATTCCAACCCCTATTGAAATTGATGCAAATACAGCAAAACTAATAATTCATTTTTTTTTAACTTTTCTCATAACACTCTTATTTTCCTAGACAAAAATTAGAAAAAATGGAATCAAGCAACTTTTCATCATCAGCTCGTCCAAATATCGAACTAAGTTCAGTCCAACAAGTTCTTAAATCAACAATAGCTACATCAGGCCCATAGTTATCTAAACTGGTTTTAGCTTCTAAAAGTGCATTTTGAGCTTTACTTATTTGACTAAATTGATAAGTATTATAACCAACATTATTATTTTCTAAAAACTCAAATGAGTTTTTAATATATTTTAGCAACGCATCTATATCGTGATTTTTAGCACTAATATAGATTTTATTAGATTCAAAGTTTGTAAGTAAATCTTTTTTGTTGTAAACTTGAATATAAACTTGATTTGTTAAACTATCAATAATTTCTTGATCGTTTTGACTAAATCCAACTTGTGAATCAATAACATGAATTACTAAATCACTTTTTCGAATTTGTTCAAAACTTTTTTGAATCCCAATTCGCTCGATACTTTCATCGGTTTGCCGCACTCCTGCAGTATCACTAATTTTAAATAGTAAGTTATCCAAAACAAATGAACCCTCAACAATATCTCGAGTTGTTCCGGCTTGGTCACTAACAATAGCTTTATTTTCATTGATTAATGCATTAAGTAAGGAAGACTTGCCACTATTAACATTACCAACCAAGGCCATTTGAATCCCATTATAAATTAGTCGACTATTTTCAGCTTTTTTAATTAAATTAACAAATTTTTCTTCCAAATTAACAATACCATCTAAAACTGTTTGTGAAGTTAGTTGGCTAGTTTCATCATATTCTGGATAGTCAATGTTAACCTCTATAGCGCCTATAATAAACTCTAAATCAGTTATTAAATCTTTGATATATTTGCTAGTTTGGCCTTGAAACTGTTTCAAAGCAAGGCTATGTTGCGACTTACTTTGAGCATGAATTAAATCATTAATAGCTTGGGCTTTAATTAAATTCATTTTGCCATTCAAAAAGGAACGTAAAGAAAATTCACCTGGATTTGCAAGTCTGGCTAGTCCTGTTGAAAGAATAAGTTCTAAAATTAAGTTGGTATTAAGCACACCACCATGAGCATTAATTTCAACAGTGGGCTCACCAACAAAGTTTTGATTTCCCGGAAATCAAAGAACTAAAACTTCATCAATTTTTTGTCCTTTGTTGTGAATTCAACCATAAGTGATTTGTCGATTGTTGCCAACTTTGCCATCAAAAATTTGTTCCATAATTTTGATGGCATTTTCACCACTAATTCGAATAATCGAAATAGCTTGGTTAATATAGCCAGAGGCAATTGCAGCAATAGTGTCGAAAATCATAAAAAAATTTTTAAATTCCCATTTTTTTCTGATAATCTTCTAAATTTCCACGGAAGAAAAATGAAGAATCATCACGAATTTCTAAAATAGTTGTAGCCACTTCTTTTATTAAAGTTCGATTATATGTTGTAAAAATCATTCCTGAATCAAAAGATTTAGCACCCTCAATAAAGGAGTCAATAGATTCAGAATCTAGGTGGTTAAGAGGTTGATCAAAAATCAAAAAGTTAGACTCACCTAACATCATTTTGGCAAACATAAGGCGAACCTTTTCACCTCCAGATGTAACTTTTACATTTTTAAAAACTTGCTCACCACTAAAGAGCATTCGACCTAAAAAGCTGCGCATTCTATGGTCTGAATTATCTTGGTTTTCTTGAATAGAATTGTTTAGTGGCCACTTGCTAAGTCAAGTTAGAAGATTTTCATCTTGTTCAAAAAAACTATCATTATTGGAGGGAAAATAATCAAATGAAATTGTACTTCCTCAAGTAATTGTTCCACTAGTTGGTTGATCCTTACCAGCTAAAATATCTAATAATTTAGTTTTAACAAGATCATCCTCACCGAAAATGGCAAGTTTTTCACCTGGTAATAAATTAAAAGAAATATTATCAAATAAAACTTCACCAGTTTGTGGATTTTTATAAGATAAATTTTCAACATTTAAAATTTGTTTTCCAGGTCTAGGATGAACATTAAAACGAATAAATGGGTATTTACGCGATGAAGGTTTAATTTCTTCAAGTTGAATTTTTTCTAAAGATTTTTTACGAGAAGTAGCCTGGCTGGATTTGGCTGCATTAGCTGAAAACTTAGCAATAAAGGCTTGTAACTTGGCGATTTGTTCTTCTTTTTTGGCATTGCTATTTTTAACCATTTCTTTTAGAAGCTCAGAAGATTGTTTTCAAAAACTATAATTTCCTGTAAACAACTTAATTTCATTAAAGTCAATGTCGACAATGTGAGTACAAATTTGGTCTAAAAAATCGCTATCATGGCTAACAATAATAGCTATATTTTTATAGTTGATTAATAGTTCTTCAAGTCATTTAATAGCTTTAATATCAAGGTGGTTTGTTGGTTCGTCCATGATCAAAATACCTGGCTCACCAAAAAGCGCTTTTGCTAAAAGAACTTTAACTTTGTGAGCTGATTTTAAATTTTTCATTTGTTGGTTTCAATATTGTTTTGGCACACCCAAACCTGATAATAAAATTTGAGCATCATTTTCAGCATTTCAACCGCCTAATGCACCAAATTGTTCTTCTAATTCGCTTGCACGATTATAATCCTCTTCTGTCGCATCAGGGTTATTGTAAATAGCATCTTTTTCTTGTTGGATTGAAAAGATTTTTTGATTACCCATGATAACTACATCAGTTACATTGAAGTTATCAAATTCAAAGTGATCCTGTGATAAAGTTGAAATTCTTTGTTCGTTTGAAATAATAATTTCACCAGACGTTGGCTCAATTTGTCCTGAAAGAATTTTTAAAAATGTGGATTTACCTGCACCATTGGCACCAATAATTCCGTATGTATTTCCTTCAACAAATTTCAAATTCCCGTTTTCAAACAATTTTTTGTCAGCAAAAACTTTTGATAAATTTCTAATTTCTAGCATTATATTCCTTAAAATAGCAAAAAATAACTATATTATTATAGTAAGAAAATTTAAAAATTAAATAATTATTTATTTTTTAACAAATTAATTAATTGAGCTGCTATTGTTTTCTATGTCGCCAAAACATTCCATTCTAGATTGGTTTTTAATCAAATCGATCAGTTTTTTACCTTCTACTATATTTTCTTTTTTTTGTTTGGCTATGTTTATAGCATTTTGAAGTTGGTTAATATCATAGTTTGAAGAAACAAAAGTTATTTTGTCACTATGAAAACTTCTTGATTTTAATATTTGATTGATTAGTTCAACAGTCCACAAATTTAAGTTGTTGTTGTTAATTCCTTCCAAAATAAAAACATCCACAGATTTAATTTTTTTCATGATACTGTGAAATTCATTTTTTGATTTACTATAAATTCATCAATGAAAATCATTTATATCAAAATAAACAACTGTTTTTTCTTTTTTAGCAAACATGATTGCTAAAAATTTTAACAAAGTGCTTCTTCAATTACTTGTGCCACCATATCAAAAAATTCATTTGTTTTGTTTTAAAAATTTAGATAAATTGTTTTTGTAAAAAGTAAAAATTTTAGATAAGTCAGGTGCTTTATCGATGTTTTTAATTTTTTCAAAAATATCTTCATATTCTGCAAAGCCTTCTTCCTTATAAATTAAAAAAGATCTAAAATCAATTTCTGGCTTGTTAATAAAATGAATTTTTCTTACTAATTTATTTTTGTTATTACGTACAATAGAAAAATTTAAATTTTTATCTTTATTTTGTAATTGAACTAAAAATAAATAAATATGAGCTCGAAATTCTTCAAAACTAATATTTCATTTTTTTGCAATTTCTTGTATTTCAGGACTGTTTCATATTTTTTCTTCTTCAATTTTATCAGTTGGTTTTTTAAAATCTAAATCTAAAATTGAAGATAAATTACTAGACCTCATTAAAACCACCCTTTACCATTTTGAAGGTCTTCGTAAAAATTGCTATCAGATTCATTTTTATTATAATCATTATTTTTAGATTTGTCTTTATTAAATTTTTGGGGTTTGGCATCACTATTAAAGCTAAAATCTTGTTCAAAAATAGGTTGATTAACTTTTTTGTATCTATATTTTTCTTCTAATTCAACTTTAACATCATTTTCATTTACTACACCATTTTTATAAAAGTCATTAATAACTTTGCTAAAGTATCTCTGGTTAAGATTCCCACCATTTATTTTGTAGCAAAACTCGATAAAATGATTAATACTTACATGAGTGTAGCCTAATTTTAAATATTTTCGAAAATGATTTTTTAAACTAGGCATAGGGTCTCGTCTAGATAAAAATTGAAAAAATTGCACATTATCTAACATTTGTTTAGCTTCTCTTACACTCATATCCACTAAGCTAATATTACTTATTTCATTAGAATTTTCTTCTAATTTTTCTAAATTGTAACCAAAAACTTTTCCATAATTATGGGAAACATCTTCTAAATTATTTAAATTAATTGATTTTTGAGTGAATTTATCGAATAATTCCTCAACTAAAGGTTTAGAAATATGTTTCATAAGAAGTTGTGTAATATATTGGTTTTTTTGTAGCCCTTCAACAGAAAGTGGGTTTTGTAATTTTATAAAAAATTCTTTTGTTTTTTTATTATAAAAAGTTGAAATTAAACCCAATGCTTCAAAAATTTTTTTTAAACTTTCAAAAACAACAAAATTAATTTGAAAAAGCCTTTCTAAAAGTTCAAAATTAATTGTCATTTCGCCTAAAGTATAAAGATAATGATAAAGTACAAATCCGTTTTTTTTAATTATAGGGAAATAAAAATATAAAATAGTTTGTAAATCGCTTCAACTTATTACTTTTTCATTGATAACATGATATTTATCCATAATGACTTTATTTTATAATTTAATTAAAAATGTTTTGGAAAAAAGCAGAAAAAAAACCATCATTTTTCCACTCTTGACTCCTTATTTCCACATCAAAATTTTTAATTTCCTTTTTATTTAATGAATTATTTAGTTTAGCAGCAAAGTTTTCCACATTTTTTTTAGTAATGTTGATAACTCTTTGTTCTTCGGTAGTTGAAATCAATACAACTTTGTCAAAAAATTTTCGAAAATTAGCATTAGGACTATCGATGTTGGGAATTTCAACAAAATCGAAATGATTCTTGGTTAAATAATTTTCCAAAATTTTATAGACCTTTTGCTCTATTAAATTACGGTTAATATCAGATTTTGTTATAAATAGTCTTAACTTATTTTTATCTACACTTTTTTTTGTAACTAAATCAGAATTTATTTTTTTAATAGCTTTGTAACCCAAATTACCTGCTAAATAAGAATTTTTGAAAAATTCATCAGTATATAAAACAGAATATCCGAATTTTTCTACTTCTTTTAAAAAAGTTGTTTTTCCACTTGCATATTTACCAATTATGGCTATAGAAGGTTTTTGCAAGATAAGTTTGTTAATTGTTTTGGCAACTCCATGTCTTTTTGAAAATCCTATACTATCAGCAATGGCTTTTAATTTTTTGGAGCCTGATTTCATTGCAATAAGATTACCAACAACCCCTTTACAACTAGCATCATTCATAGAATCTCCAATATGAGCTGTGTTTTTAAGGTTTACTTGCTCTTTTTCAGCAATAAATTTAGCACCAATTCCTTTAGACGCTTTGCTGTTTGTTATTTCAAGAGCGAATTTTTTTCCTATTCTAGAAATATTGATTTTATTTGAAAATATAGTTTTTAAAGTTTGTTCAATATTTATAATTTTATTTCGACTATAAGAAATAATTAAAATTTTTTCAGTATCTAAAATATTTATTTTCTTGTTTGATTTAGGTTTAAATTCACTAAATCAAGAAACAATATGTTTTCATCCACCTTTACCATAAATTACTTGATCATCAAAAGCAATAGTCGCTTTATTTCTAAAAGCAATTTGAGATATTTCTTCCACAATAGATTTATCAATTAAGTGATGACTTATTAATTTTAAATTAGCATCAAAAATGGCAGCTCCATTTTGACAAATGTAATATTTAGCATTTATTTTTTCACCAATTAATTGGATTTTTTTACTCATTTTTCGACCTGTAGAAATAACAACTATACTAGAGTTAGATAATTGTCTGGCTACTCTAATATTTGTTTTAGAAACGCCAGATTTCACACCATAGCCAAGGTCTAAAAAAGTCCCGTCTAAATCAATAAAAGTTATTTTGTATTTCATTTATTTTTAGTGGTTCCTTGCAAAACCTTAAATTATACTAAACTTTTTTCACTACTTTTACTAAAATTGAAATTCAAGTGTTTTAAAATTCATTTTTTTATATACTTTCCGATGTTTTTTTACCAACTTAATGTATAATTAATAGACTGTAAAAAGTTCAAGAAAGGCAAATTATGAAAAGTTTAAACTTCTTTAAAAAAGTTGCTAAACTAAATTCTAAAAACCAACCTAATTTAAGCGATGATAATGAGAAAAAAATATCTAGCAAAAAGAAAAAAATTATTTTTTCTATTTTAGGTCCTGGTTCTTTAATTGCAGTGATAGCCATTGGTATTGGTGTTCCTATTTCAGTTACTTCTCAAAAAGGAAAAGATGCACAACTTCATAAAGCAGAGGATATTGCTGTTGTTTTAAAAAGTAAAAATGGCGACAACAACATCACAATTGGTCAACTTTTATCCAATTTTGATTCAAACTCCAACAAAGAAAAAGAAGATTTTCAAGAAGCTAAAAAAACTTTAATTAAATATTTATATAATCAGGAATATGAAGCTTCTAAAATTTTCCAAAAAGCTTGAGATAGTTCTAATAATGATAAAACACAAAATAATTCTAGAAAATTTGAACTTCAATCTTATGATGAAATTCGAGAATCTCAAAAAAAAGTTTTAGAAGAAGAGAGAGCTAGATATCAAAAGACATATGGTTTTAATAATTGGGAATCAGAATTTAATAAACACTTAAATAGTGACCCTCGTTTTGGTAATGCAACAACTTTCGATCAAGCTGTTGATAACCTAACAATTTCCAAAGCAACTGATATAGCTTTTGCAAGATTTAAACTTAATTTCGATACAAGCTTTACTCGTGATGATATTGAAAATCGTGTTGTAGGGGCTGATATTGTTGATAAAAACAATAAAATAATTTTTGCTAAAGGTCAAAAATTATTTAAAGATATTTTAGTTTTTGGAGATAATGCTATTGCGCCTTCTATAGTTAGTCCAAACAATGGTGCTGCAAGCAAAGAACAAGATAAGAACCAAAAAGTTGCAGCGTTTTTGACTAAATCATTTATTAAACAATATATGAATCCAAGAACAATAATTAATGAAATTTATAAGAATGCAAATGCTCCTTTAAAAAATAATTTTTATTTTTATGACATTTCTCAATTATCTTTAAATGCAAAACCAGATTCTAAAGATGCAAACGCCCCTTGAACTGTTGACAAAAAAACTTTAGAGTACTTGCTAAGTTATAGACCACTAACAGAAAATGATACTAATAATGCATTAACAGTTAAAAATAATTTAGAATTAATCCAAAATTTTAAAGGCGGATTATCTCAAGATAGCAATCAAAATTTAAATGATCAAATCCTGTTAAGTACCTTAGACTATTCTGATAACAAAAAAAATGCTAAATCATTGGGAAGAATTGGTTTAGTTAGTCGTGAAGAATTATTTAACAAAAATGATCCAAGTTACTTTTTATCATTTTTAAGTAGTTTTAAACCAAAAGAATCTCCAAATATTTTGTCTCAAACATTGTTTGACAAATTAAAAACAACTATATTTAAAAATCACACAACTCTTTTACCAAACCCTTCAACATTAGCTAATGATTCATTAGATAATATTAAGGAAATTAATTTCAAACTTAAACAATTTATCGAAGGTCTAAGTGACAATGATTTAAAAGAGGTTGGAAAAGCGTTTCGTGATACATTTGGAGTTTCTGCAAATGATGGTCGTATTCAAACTAGTTATAAAATTAATAATAATTTAAAATTAGTATTAAATTCTAATGGTTTGAATGCTGTTGCTTTTAAACCAATAACTACTTATGATGATTTTTTTGCAATTATTAAAAAACAACTTCAATTAAAAGCAAATAATTTGATTGATTCTAATATTAATAGCACTTTAGATTTGAATAACATTTTTAATAGCATGACTGATAACGATTTTATCCAATCATTAGTGATGCAAGAACCAGATTATGTAAAGATTTTGACAGATAATTCAACATCTAATATCCAGAAAAATCCAAACTTTATACAATCAGTGGAAAAAACTGCAAAAAATTATTTAAATTCATATTTAATTAAACAAGTTTTAAAAGTAAATAAAAAAATTCAAGATTATATTTTACAAGTAACAACTAATAATTTAAATTCAGATTACACATATAATAAAAGCAGAGAAGAATGGGAACTTGCCTCTAAACCAGGCGTTGAAATTAGAGATCAAATTTTAAACGACCTTGAAGATACATTTGGAATTGGAACAGGGAGAAAATAATGTCTAAATTTAAAAAAATTATTTTACCATTTTTAGGGATGCCATTAGTAGTTGCTCTTGTATCTTGTGGTACTGTGGTTGATACTGGAGCAAAAATTGAACAAGATAAAAAATTAGCTTCATCAGAAACTAGCAAATATGTTCAAAATGCTTACATCGAAAACATTTTAAGTCATAAATTTTATCCAAATAGTTCTTTAACTTTTAAACAAAATTTTGATGATTCAAATTCTGCTATTTTCAAAGACTCTTTAAAAGCTTTTAATTTTTATCAGGATTCCGAAATTGCTAAAAATCCAACATTTACATTAGAATTGCTAAATCAACTTAGTCAAAATAACGCATTAGCAAATGAAGATTTAGCAAAATTAACATCACAAGCTGGTTGAAATAAAAGGTTTGATTCTAGTGCTTTTATTACCTTATATAACAATTTTTCTACTGGTATTAGGGAAAATGTAAATAAAATGCTATTAGTGAAAGGGTACCTACTTAACCTAAGCGAACAAGATATAACTTCATCTTCTAATTATAAAGATGCAATTGCAGGTTCAGGACTTAAAGAAATTTATCAAAGTCTTAATCCAAAAAATAGTGATTTTTACTTATTGGAACTAATGCTTACTAAACAACCAGCACAAGTTTGAAAATTCGAATCAAAAGATCCTATCGATATTACAACTTTAAGCCAATTGCGTGTTCGCGATGTTGATACATTTAACACTTTTTTACGAAAAGGCGATGCTACGAATAATGCTCTTTTAACTAAAAAAGAACAAACATATGAAAATATTGGAACAAATGATAATTCAGTTGTTACAACTAAACTTTTTGGATATAGCGGAATACTTTATAATCAAGGGAACTCAAATCCACTTGGAGATTTAGATTATAGTTTAAACTTTTTAAAATCACAAGGTGAAGTTCGCTCAGGTTTTGTTGATCCTAAAACACACAAAATTTGATCAAGTTCACAAATCGCAGCATATAATCAAATTAACTCCACTAAAGTTTATCCATTAACCTTTAGCCCAAACTTTGATAAAAAGAAAACTAACACAGAAATAACAACTAGCGATGTAAGTGTTAATCATTTAAATTATAGTGTTATCAAAGTTTACCCAAGTAGTGGTGATAATAATCGTAGTGCAACAGCAGTGATTAAAATTGCTTTAGCTACAACTAATTTATATTATTCAATTGATTTTAGTTGAAATGATAAACAAATTACTCAAAGCCCAGAATTTCCAGACACTGGTAAACAATTAATGAAACTTACAGATGGATTATCTAGTGTAAATGAAAATTTAGATGAAATTAACATTCGCTTTGTCAATAAATTAGCACCCCTTTATGAAAAAGATAGTGCATCTAATAAGTTTTACTTCTCTTTAGTGAACACTCCTTGGGCAAGTCAAGATTCTAAAGAAAAACTCGCATATTTATTTTATCTAGCTGATGAAAATGGAATTTACAATGATGCTAAAAACTTTTTTGAAGCACAAGGCTACACAATAGATGTTAAAGATAAAATTATCAAACTAAGCTAATATGGAAAATAAAGATTTATTTTTAAAAATTATTAATCGCGAATTACCAGCAACTATTTTGTATGAAGATGATAAAGTAATCGCGATTTTAGATAAATTTCCACATCAAAAGGGTCATTTTTTGGTAATTCCTAAAATTTATTCTCGTAATTTGTTTGAAATTGATGATCAAACTCTAGTTTACGCAATAATTAAAGCAAGAGAATTAGCTCTTGAACAAGTTAAATTGTTAGGAGCCAAAGGTTTTAAATTATTAGTAAATAATGAATCAGCCGCTAATCAACAAATCTTTCACACTCACATTCACATTATCCCTTTTTATTAATTAACTATTTAGTTTTAAAAAAAGGTCTAAAAATTACTAACAAAAACTATATGCAACATGAACTTGCATATAGTTTTTGTTACTTTTTGTATATTTTTTTTAAAAAACAAAGTATAATGTGGCACATTATGAATAAAAAAAGTGATTTATTAATTATCAAAATAATTTTTTGAAAAATTATAAAATCAGAGGTAACACAAAATCTAATTATTCCAAGGTTGACCAATAAGGGACTTTACCATAATGACTATACAAATTTTTAAAAAACTTAGTGAATTAATATTAAAGTTTAACAAGGAAACAAATTCAAATTTGCAAATAATTCTTAAAGGTAGTACTTTGTTTTGACTCGATAATCAAACAAATGATAATACTCCTGGAGATTTGGATGTAATTTTATTTGAAAATAACTTCGAAAAAAAGCTTGCTTTCCTAAATTTTTTAGAATTAAATGCCAAGATAGAAATTATAAAAAGTGATGGTAATTTATTTATTTTTAATTTTGAGAACATAACTATTGAAATTATCTTGCTTGAATATTTAGATAAAAAGTTTGCAACTAGCTCGCAATGAGAAGGTATTTTATTACTTAAAAAAAAGTGATTATTTATCCAAAAACTTCTTGCTCTGCCTTATATAATGAGTGATTATTTCCCTCATGATAGAGATAAAAAGATTCGACGCACAATTAAACAATTATCTAAATGAAAAAATATAGTTGATTTAGATTCTTTACTCGATGATGAATCGATTGGTTTTTTAAGATCTTGTTTGTGAAATAGTTTTTTTATTTTTTATAAATATAACTATAAACAAATGTTAATTTTTGACTATGGCAATAAAGAAGATTATATAAAAATAACAGATGACCAAGAAGTTATTGACATTATTGTTAAATTTTATGATGCCTTCTCAACTGATGAAAAAATAAAACAAATTGTAAGAATTGGTGAAAAAATTTTAAACCATAAAGAAACAATTATTGATTTTTTGTTAAATAATTATCAAATTCCTTCATTATCAGGGGCAGAATCAAAGTTGCTAAGTAGTATTTTTGAGCTTGATGATAATAGTAAAGCATTTGATTATTTTAAAAAAAATAATGAAAACAAAACTATATTTGTCAGCCATTGTGATGAAGTGGGCGCTGTCATTATAGGAAAAAATGTTTATAATCTTGGCAAATATAATTGAATTTCAGGTAAATATGACTTATATAACCTTAAAGGTGAATTTATTAAACAAATAAATACAGATCAAATAAAAGATGAAAAATATTTAAAAGAATTTCAAATAAAGGTTGCTAAAAATTTAGTGGAAATAGATGAACCAAGCAATAATGACCAAATTTTACAAATGATCTCAAGCCAAAAAGCTGAATTTAATGATTTTTACTTTACCACAAGAAATCATGATAACCGCATTAATGTGCTTGGGCTTAATTTTGTAGATAAAACAAAATTATCTAACATTAACTATTTAATAACAACTAGAAGAGAGATTCAATTACAATCCTCTAAAACATCACAAGTTAAACAAATTATAAAACAAAATAAATACATTTGCAATTTGGAAGTATCTAAACATTTAAATTGGGATAACGAAAATCTTTTAATTCGAGTATCGGATTTTTATACAGGAATCAACACAAAAATGATCGATAGAATTACAAAAATCTTTAATGACTATGCTATTCCTTTTAAATATTATTTTGGAGATGCTTCAACCGATGTAACTGAATTGGAATTCGAAAATTCAGTTACACTAGCAATTCCCGCAAATGATGTCCACTCATATTCATCAAAAATCTTCAACAAAAATATTTTTTATATGCTTTTTGCTATTGTTATTTTAAATGATGCATTTTCGTAATAACCTTTATAAATATACAAGTTCTTTGGCGACCTCTTTAATAGGATCTGAAGCATTTAAGTTTGCTTCATCTTTGTATATTTATCGTATCACTGGAGATTTTTGATTAGTTTCTACATTGTATTTATTGATACAATTGCCAACAATTATTGTTTATATTTTTAGTTCTAAAATTGTAACATTTTTAAAAAAATTTTCTAGCCGTTTAATTTTGTTTATTTGTGACATTCTTAGTGTTTTATTACTAATCTCGTTAATCGGTATGTTTTTTGCTATACACAATAGTTACATTTTTTCTATTTTATTAATTGCTATATCCTCTCTTTTAGGATTTGTACACTCCTTTAGATTTATTTATATTAAAAATATAGTCTACTATATTGCAAAAGATGACAAGCAAATGTGGAAAATGAATATTGGATCATCATTTGCTACATCGATTGGTTTTATGGCTTCACCAATTTTATCTTTTTTTATTTATAAAAATTTAGATTTTTATTATTTAATTATTTTTAATTGTATCACCTATTTGTTATCCGGTTTTTTATACTTATCACTAAAAACACACAAAGAAAAATCTATTTTTGTTACAAATACCTTAAAACCAACTAGTATAGCTATTATAGAAGACAAAGCATATAAAAAATGAATTTATGTACTTAGCGCATCAATGATAATTGGCATTTTTATTTATCCTCGTGGCAGCGGTTTGCCACAGTACTTTAAGTTAATGTCAGAGTTTTCGATTGATACTTGAGCTTTTTACATCAACATTATATTTTCAGCTAGCGCCTTAATTTCTTCAATAATTCAATTTAGATTGAAAAAAATCAAACAAATTAAGGTGTCTTGGGTTTTAACTATAATTTCATTATCCGGACTAATCTGGATTTTAGGCTTATTATTTATAAAAAATCAAATGACAAACCTAATTTTATTTTTAACCTTTAGTTCGATTCAACAGTTTCTATTTTCTTTATTTTTAAGTCAATATTATAGCTTAACCTATGAATTATTTGATAATAGTACATTCCATAAACAAAATGGTATTTCTTTAAGCTTTAGAATTATACTTGGTTCTTTATTTGTGATTTTATTTACTTACCTTGCAACAATTTGAGCTTTATATGCCTTTGTCGCTTACTTTATTGTAATTGTAATTTGCACAATTTTGGTTTGAATTTATCAACCGAAAATAAAGAAAAATAACACAAGTATTAAAAACACAAATAAATAATTTATTCAAGCAAAAATATTAGATTTGATACCTTCAAACTTGAATGTAATTATGAATAATAGCGATTTATAAAAGTTTAAAATATTATTTTATAAAACTATATTTGTTTATTAAATAATAAAATTAGATTATTATATTAATTATCTGTGTTTAATATTTAATTAATAATTAAATGATACAGTTATAAGATGGTTAAATGAATATTTTTTTGATAATTAAATAAGGAAATAATTGAGTTAAAAGTGATTTAATTCAAACTATCATAATTGAATAAATTAACATCAGTTTCCTTAATCAATAATTCATTGAATAAATTAAGAAATAAAAAAAAGGTTATATGCAAAAGAAAATCTACGCCAAAAAAAAAAAAAAAAAAT